>JBOHHD010000732.1:0-2572 GCA_050700515.1 Pseudonocardiaceae bacterium | reverse complement strand
TGATGGGACTTGTCGAGGGTTCCATCGGGCCGGGTTTGGAGGGTATTTACAAGGTGCAAGCATCTCATAGGGTTGGTGCGCTGTCGGTGAGGTTCGATGAGCCGAATCTCGTGTCGTGCGCCGGGGTGGTTCCGGTTATGCGACTGGCGGAGTGTGCGAGATTACACGAGGCGGCGGCGCGGTGGGTTCGCTTGCCGCCCGCGGCGGGGAGTGCGGGGGCGAATCCGGCGGCGAAGATCGGGGCGATCGTGGCGGGCATGGTGGTCGGGGCGGACTCGATCGAGGATGTGGATGTGATCCGCCACGGAGGGCTTGCGCGGTTGTTCGGTGGCATCCGGGCGCCGTCCACGCTGGGGACGTTTCTTCGGGGATTCACGGGGGGCAATGTTCGCCAGCTCGACGCCGTAGCCCGCCAGACGCTGGCCGGTTTAGCCCGCGCCACGCCATTGTTAGCAGGCTCGGACCAGTATGCGTTTCTGGATGTGGATTCCACGATCGAGCAGGTGTATGGCTACCAGAAACAGGGGGCGGAGTATGGCTATACCCGAGTACGAGGCCTGCACCCGCTGCTGGCCACGCTCAGCACGCCGATCGCGGCCCCGGTCATCGTGGGCACTCGGCTGCGTCGGGGATCAGCCGGCTCGGCGAAGGGGGCGGCCGGGTTCGTCACCGAGGCGATCAGCACCGCGCGGTCGGCGGGGGTCAGTGGCACGCTGCTAGCCCGGATGGACTCGGCGTTCTACAGCCACGGGGTGGTCCGGGCCTGTATCCGCCAGGGAGTTCGGTTCTCGATCACGGTGCGCCAGGATCGCCGGATCTGCCGGGCGATCGCTGCCATTGATCCCGCCTCCTGGGTGCCGATCCGGTATCCGAACGCGATCTACGATGAGGCCAGCGGACAGTGGGTCTCCGATGCCGAGATCACCGAAACCAGCTACACCGCATTTACTTCCCGGCGGAAATTTGAGCAGGTCACGGTGCGACTGATCGTGCGGCGAGTGAAAGACAAAAACGTGGTCGCTGGCCAAGACGAGTTGTTCACCGCCTGGCGCTACCACGCCTTCATCACCGACTCGGCCGTCGAATTAGTCCAGGCCGAGAAGCACCACCGCGAGCACGCGATTGTTGAGCAGGTCAACGCCGATCTGAAAGACTCCGCCCTGGCACACATGCCGTCGGGATCATTCACCGCGAACGCCGCCTGGCTGACCCTGGCCGCCCTGGCCCACCACCTCACCCGCGCCGCCGGCGCCCTGGCCAGCGCCTTCCACGCCAAAGCCCGCACCGGCACCCTGCGCCGCCAGCTGATCCTGGTGCCCGCCCGGATCGCCCGAGGAGCCCGCCAGATCATCCTGCACCTGCCCCACAACTGGCCCCATCGCGACGGGCTCGACGGCCTATTCACCGCCACCCACGCCCCACCACACATCACCTGACCAGCACGAATGCTCCTCCCCAACGGAACCGACCGGAGACGCCACAGTGGAAAAGCTGGGCAGACCAGCAACTTCTGCATGCCCACGACCAGACACCATGATCGAAAAAATCGGATACACCAGAAAATGATCACCCAAGATCGAGCGGTGGATCCAGGCTAAGACTTCTGCACGCGAGACTTGACGGGAAGCCGCGCGGCTCAGGCTCTCGCTGATAGTCCCTCGGCTCCGCCGCACAGCGGTGCAAGCAGCTCGTCAAGCTTCGTACCGTGCCCACCTACCGTCGATCTGAGCTCGGCGAGGATGGCGGCGCGCATGAGCCCTACGGGTCCCGGCGGCAGGACGGCCGAGCTGCTGCGGTCAAAACTGAGCATCGTCTCGACTGAAGGCAATCCGCTGCCGATTCTCGTTGATGATCTGGCGGAGCTGATCAACGTTCTCGGACAGACGGGAAAGGTCTCGAATCAGCATGAGGTCCGCCTGTCCGGCGGCCACAGCGGCCAGAACGGCGCGGCAGCGCTTCGAGGTGCGGATGCCCAACGCTACCTCTGCCACCGTCTCCACTGCCACGACGCCAGCACGCTCACACCAGTCCTCCAGCTCTCGGACTTGCCGATCGAGATCCTCACGGCGTTGTGACCTGGCGTAGAGGATCGCGGTCCGGGGCATAGGAGGAGTCTAGGCACCACTTAGGTTGACGGCCCCAGAATCTGCCCCGCTCCGTCACAGGTCGGGCAAAGTTCCGTCGTCGCGACCTCCTGCACATCAGGGTCGTCGGCCAGATCCGCCCGCTTCCACTTCGTGATCACCTGGGCACCGCCACACTGCGGACACGTATACAGACGCCGCTGCTCCTTGCCCATGGCCGCATCCTGCCGGGTCCGAGGTGAGCCGCCCGGGATTATGGCGCATTGCTGCTACGGGGGCATCACCCCACTCGCTTGGACCGGGCGCTCCTTGAGTCATGCGAGCACTGATCACAGCAGCGCTACTGAGTGACAAACTGTGTGACGACCGCCCCGTACGCACCCGGACTGTCCCGGATTCTCAGGGACGTGTGACCAGGGCAGGCGCTGGCACGGGGGGCGGTCAGCGGATCGCCCGGATTGCTTCGGGACGAAGAGGCCGTGGGTTCG
>JBOHHD010000731.1:0-19877 GCA_050700515.1 Pseudonocardiaceae bacterium | reverse complement strand
GCATGGGGCGGGCGTTCCCCGAGATCCAGATGGTGACCGCCACCCTGAACGGCATCTCGGCGACCCCGATGGCGCTGGCCGACGAGAAGGGCAACATCGCCGTCATCGACACCGTCGACAATCACTGGGCAGAGCGCTTGTCGCGCTCTCTCACCATCGACATGGGCTGCGTGGCCAAGATCGCGCTCTACCCGCTATCGGGCCGTCAGCTCAAAGAAGCGATGATTCCGGGCACGATCAGCCTCGCCGAGGAACTCGGGCGGCTGATTCGCCAGACACGAACCGCCCATGACGATCCGATCGCCGCGATCCTGCGGCGGCTGGCTGGCCACCGCCTGTTCGACGGCAGGATCAGCGATGTCGAGCGGCGCACCGAGACCGGCTTCGCCAGAGGGCAGGCCCGGCTGGCGGGCACCGGCTCCGACACCGGTGCCACACTCACGATTCGCTTTCAGAACGAATACCTGATTGCGATTCGCGACGACCAGGTCGCCGCCTCGGTACCGGACCTGATCATCGTCCTGGACGCCGAAACCGGCAATCCCATCACCACTGAGGAGCTGCGCTACGGCTTCCGGGTGACGGTGATCGCAGCCCCCTGCGACGTCAGATGGCGCACCAGCCGAGGCCTGGCACTGGTCGGCCCCCGCGCTTTCGGCTACGACCTCGACTACATCCCCGTCGAAGAGCGTTTCACCAGCCTTTGATGCGGCATGAATGAGCAGTGCTGACCAAGGCTCAGAAGAGGGGTGCGCGCGGGGTCATCAGGCGAGGGTGGTGAGGAGGGCGCACCAGGCGGGGGTGGCAACAGCCAGGGTGGGACCGCTGGGGTTCTTGGAATCGCGTGCCAGGACTCGCCCTGGGGTGGGGGCGACCTCCACGCAGTTGCCGCTGGGGGCGCTGTAGCTGCTCTTCCGCCATGTGTGTGTGGCCATGATCGACAACCGCTAGAGTCGATGAGAACCAGAGCTGCGGTCCCTCGGTTCTTGTCTACCTGTATCTAGCGGAGCTGGTTTGGGTGCAGGCGTGGAAGGGCGGGGTCAAGGGACGAGGGTGGTGAGGAAGGTGCGCCATACGGGGATGGGGACGGCTAGGGCGGGACCGCTGGAGTCTTTGGAGTCGCGGATCAAGATCCGATCCGGGGCGGGGGCGATCTCGACGCAGTCGCCGTTGGGGGCGCTGTAGCTGCTCTTCTGCCAGACAATCCTGCCCGGCTCAGGCGCGGTCATCATGATCCTCTCGATCCGCATAGAGCTCGGTTGCCAGGGTGGCAATCAGCTTCGCCGATTCTCCCTCATCCAGCGCGGTCTGGGCCAGCAGACCCAGGATGCGCCGATAGGCGGCGATCTCCTCGGGCTTTTCCAGGAACAGGCTGGCGGTCTCGTTCTCCAAGTAGATCATCGGCCGGACCTCGGCGAACTCCATAAGCTTGAACGATCCCGCCACTGCGGCGTGCCCGCCGCGCCGGGCGGGTACCACCCGCAGGGTCAGGTACGGGCGGGTGGCCTTGCGCAGCAGATGCTGCAGCTGCTCGAACATCACCGCAGGCCCACCCACCTGTAGCCGCAGCACGGCCTCATGCAGGTAGAAGGTGAACCGGGCGGGGTGCTCCCGGCCGAACACGCCCTGCCGGCCCAGCCGGGCGGCTACTCGATCCTCGATCTCGTCGGCCTGAATGGTGCCTGCCTCCCGGATCAGCGCGCGCATGTAGTCGGTGGTCTGTAGCAAGCCGGGCACCAGCGATGCCTCGAAGCTGTCGATGGTCAGCGCCCTGTTCTAGTGGCCGATCAGGGTGAGGACCTGCTTGGGCAGGTGGGCACCGTGTTGCTGGAGCCAGCCGGGGGTTCTCTGTTCTCGGCACAGAGCGAGCAACCGATCCCGTTCGGCGCCGGTGACCTGGCACATGGCCAGGAATGCCGAGACGTCGACCTCGCTGGCGCCGCGCTTGCCCGACAGCAGCCGCGACACCCGGCTCTGCGACCAGCCCAGCAGCTGGGCGATGCTCTTCTGGTCCAGCCCGGCCTGCCGCATCGCGCGGTCCAGCTCCTCACCGAGTTCCCGACTCCGAATCGTCGGTTCGCGATCGTGCATCGTGACCTCCCGGGGGGACCCTACGACTTATCGGGCGGGAACATCACCAACTCGCCCAAGCTTTTTTCGTATGTCCCGGGGACATTTGAATTACCCGCTCCGGCGGTGCTGCGGGCTCATTGTTCAACCTCAGAATCGTTAGCTGGCCGGCTGCCCACGGCAAGGTTCGAAGTAACACGATACAAAGGTTTTCCAGGGCTTCCTGGAACACTGTGGTGGAGATGTCCCACCACACTGGTTCGGTGAACAACCGTTGTTGAGAGAGCATGGCGACGGGAGCGATATCACGCTCCCCGAGGGGAGGAGACCGACCCGATGAAGCTGGAAGAAAACGAGGCACGGACGCGCTTTGCGGAAGTCCCTGTCGTCCGTCTCGCCACGGCCGACGACCTCAATCGACCCCACCTGGTGGCGACGACCTTCGTCGTTGCCGATGACGTGATCTTCAGTGCGGTCGATGGCAAGCCCAAGCAGAGCCGCAACCTCAAGAGGCTCCGCAACATCCAGCTCACCCCGCACGTCTCGGTCCTGGCTGACCACTACGCGGAAGACTGGACCGAGCTGTGGTGGGCTCGCGCGGATGGCACCGCGACCGTGATCGAGGCCGAGGATGACATGGCAGAACCCCTCCGCCTGCTCGCGGACAGGTACTGGCAGTACCGCCGAGATCGCCCCGAAGGCCCGGTGATCGCTGTCGCCGTGGAACGCTGGACAGGCTGGGCGTACGCGGACCGAGGCCAGGAGACGTCGATCAAGTAACGGAAGACGTGCCGATCACAGGGGACGACCCGATCACAGGGGACGGCGGAGTCGAGGACCTCGACAGCTGGTAGGTCACTGCTTCCCGGTCCGGCCCGGACGGTGCGGCAACCGGTGCAGGGTCAGGTCGTGCAACGCGCCCTCGCTGATGCGGGCGGTCAGGTAGGTGCAGTACGGCTGGCGACGCCGGTCGGTGGGGGAGCCGGGGTTGAGCAGACGCAGCCCGGACGCGGTGGTGCTGTCCCACGGGATGTGGCTGTGCCCGAACACCAGCATGTCGACGTCGGGATAGGCGCGGGCGCAGCGCTCCTCCCGCCCCTGCGCCGGGCCGGTCTCGTGTACGACGGCCACCCGCAACCCGGCCAGCTCCGCCCTGGCCACCTCGGGCAGCCGGCCGCGCAAGGGCGAACCGTCGTTGTTGCCATACACCCCGATCAACCGCGCGGCCCGCTGCTCCATGGCGTCCAGCAGCGCGACATCCACCCAGTCACCGGCATGCAGCACGACGTCAGCGTGCTCGACTTCGTGCCACACCTGCCGGGGCAGGTCCCGGGCCCGCGCCGGAACATGCGTATCGGCCACAATCAACACCCGCACGCCCCGCATCATGGCCCAGCCCGGTCCGCCGGGCCGATGCGGGCGACCAGCGAGCAGGCCATCGACCAGGTCACCATCGCCATGGACCTCGACCGTGGTGCCGGTCTGCGGTGAGTCGTCCGTATCGAGCAGCGCTGCCGCGCTTCCTGCGGTAGGACTGGCCTACCTGATCACAATCTCCGCCTGGCATGGTGGAATTCCGGACCTCGCTGTGGAGCTTGTTACTCCGGTCGGATCTGATGTGGCAGAATGATCTACCTGTAGGTCGTGCCTGCGAAGGGCAAATGAGAATGCGACCCGTGGCGACCCCGCTGGAGAAGCTGGACGATCTCGGCGATCAGCTCTCGCTCTACGGCCGGGCGATCGGATGGATTCCCCGTACCCTGCGCCGCTACCCCAAGGAGATCGCCCGGTTGCTGGGCGAGATCAGTTTCGGGTCCGGCGCCCTGGTAATCATCCTGGGCACCGCCGGGGTGATGGCCGGGCTGTCGCTGTTCGTCGGCAGTGTGGTGGGGCTGCAGGGCTATCGCGCCTTGGACGCCCTCGGCACCGAGGCGCTCACCGGGTTCGTCACCGCTTACTTCAACACCCGGGAGATTGCCCCACTGGTCGCCGCCCAGGCCCTGATCTGCACCCTGGGCGCGGGATTCACCGCCGAGCTCGGCGCGATGCGGATCAGTGAGGAGATCGACGCGCTGGAGGCGATGAGCGTGCCCAGCGTGCCGTTTCTCATCACCACCCGGGTGATCGCCGGTTTTCTTGCGATCATCCCGCTCTACACCATCGGATTGATCATGTCCTACTATGCCGCCCGGCTGAACGTCACCGTGTTCAGCGGGTTGCCCGGTGGGACCTACGACCACTATTTCGACCTGTTCCTGCCGGTCAGTGACGTGCTCTGGTCGTATGTGAAGGTCCTGTGCTTCGGTTTCGTCGTCATTCTCATCTGCTGCCACTACGGCTACCGCGCCACCGGCGGACCGGCCGGAGTGGGCATCGCAGTCGGCCGCGCGGTACGGGCCAGCATCGTCACCGTCGCCATCGTCGATTTCTTCCTCACCCTGGCGATCTTCGGTACCGTGATTTCGGTGCGGGTGGCCGGATGATGTGGGTGTTCAGATGAACAGCTCTGTGATAAAGCGAAGGCTGTCCGGTGCCGGGTTCCTCCTGGCGGTGGTCTCGCTGATCGGGTTGTCCGTGGCGACGTACTCCGGCGCCTTCGCCGGTGGCGTCCCGGTGACCTTGCAGACCGATCACACGGGCTTGCAGCTGGACGAACGCGCCGATGTCAAGGTCCGCGGGCTGATCGTCGGCGAGGTGACCGAGGTGAGTTCGTCGGGCGAATTCGCCACTGTGCGCCTGCTACTGCACCCGGACAAGGTGGCGCTGATTCCCGCCGACGTCCAGGCCCGGTTGCTGCCCAAGACGCTGTTCGGGGAGCGTTACGTCGCGCTGGTGATCCCGGCGGATCCGGCGTCCCGGCCACTGGCGGCGGGTGACATCATCGGCCAGGATCGCAGCCAGGCAGCGCGAGAGCTGGAGTCCGCCCTGGACGGTCTGTTGCCGTTGCTGCAGGCCGTCGCGCCGGACGAGCTGGCCAGCACCCTGGGCGCCGTCTCAGCCGCGCTGAGCGGTCGCGGCGACCAGCTCGGCGACACCCTGGTTCGCCAGCAGCAGCTGGTCAGCGGCCTGAACACGGCGTTGCCCGAACTGCGGGAGGACATCACCCGGCTCGCGGATCTGGCCGACACCTACACCCAGGCCGCCCCGGACCTGACCGCCGCGTTGGCGGATCTGTCCACCACCACCGCGACCGTGGCCGAGCAGCGGCAGAACCTGGCGGGAACGTTCGCGTCGGTGACCCGGGCGGCCGAGGACACCCGCGGCTTTCTGGAGGCCAACCGCGCGAATCTCATCGCGCTGTCCGGGCAGGTCCGGCCCACCCTGGAATCGCTGGCCCGCTACGCCCCGGAATACCCCTGCCTGTTCGATCAGCTCGCCGGACTGGTTCCGCAGATGGATCAGGTGGCCGGGGTCGGCACCAGCGAGCCGGGTCTGCATGTCGTGCTGGAGCTCAACCGGAACCGGGGCAAGTACCTGCCGGGCAGCGACGAGCCGCGTAACGACGAGGACCGTGGCCCGCGCTGCTATCCGGTGGTGGACGGGGAGAACTTCCCACAGTATCCGCCGGACGGCCCGCTGCGCGACGGCGCGCAACCCGCACCGCTGCAGCCCCTGATCCCGGTGGTCCCTCGATGAGGGGCAGGGGCGTGCTCGCGCCACTGACCAAGCTGGTGGTGTTCACCGTGATCACAGCGCTGGCGACCGGCGTGCTCGCGATGACGATCGCCAACACCACCTTTCGTGCCCGATCGGACTACCTGGCGCAGTTCACCGATGTCACCGGCCTGCTGGTCGGCGACGACGTGCGCGTCGCGGGCGTGCGAGTGGGATCGGTGCAGTCCATCGAGCTCGTCGACCGGCGCATCGCGCAGGTGGGCTTTACGGTGGACGAGGGGGTCACCCTGCCCGCCTCGGTGACCGCGTCCGTGCTCTACCGCAACCTGATCGGGCAACGCTATCTGGCCCTGGAGCAGGGAGCGGGGTCGTCGGGGGTGCTGCTCCCGGGGGGGCTCATCCCGCTGGAGCGCACCACCGGGCCGCTGAACCTCACCGTGCTGTTCAACGGCTTCAAGCCACTGCTGGTGGGTCTGGATCCGACCCAGCTCAACCAGCTGTCCTTCGAGATCGTGCAGGTGCTGCAGGACCAGGGCGGCACCGTGGAGAGCCTGCTGGCCAGCACCTCATCGCTGACCAACAACCTCGCCGACCGCGATCGGGTAGTGGGCGAGGTGATCACCAATCTGAACGCCGTGCTGGACACCGTGGCCGCCCGCGACGAGCAGCTCTCCGCGCTGATCGTCCAGCTCCAGCGGCTGGTCTCCGGTCTGGCGGCGGATCGGGAGCCGATCGGCGAGGCGATCTCCTCGCTCGGCCTGCTCGCCGACACCACCGCCGGGTTGGTCGGCGACGCCCGCCCCCTGCTCCGCGACGACATCGCCGCGCTGGATGCGCTGTCGACCAACCTGGCCGACAGCGAGCAGGTCGTCGACGGGGTACTGGGCTTTCTGCCCGAGAAGCTGACCACCCTGACCCGCGCCGCCGGCTACGGCTCGTGGTTCAACTTCTACCTCTGCGGTTTCGAGGGTGCTGTCACGATCCCCGGGCAGGGGGATCCGCTGGTGGTGCCACTGAGCCCACCGCCGCCGGCCGCGCGGTGTTCGTCATGACCTCGCCGCGAACGCGCCGCCCGATCGTGATCGTCTTACTGGTGGCCCTCGTCCTGGTGGGCGGTGCGGCGTACCGCTACGACCGGTTGCCGTTCATCGGCGGTGGCGCCGTCTATACCGCGGAGTTCAGCGAGGCAGGCGGTGTGCAGGCCGGGGATCCGGTGTCCATCGCGGGGATCAGGGTGGGGCAGGTCACCCGCCTCGAACTCGCCGGGGATCGCGTGCTGGTGAGGATGCGTGTCAGGGATGCCTGGATCGGCGATCAGACCAGCGCATCGATCGAGATCCGGAGCCTGCTCGGGGCGAAGGCGGTCAGCCTGGATCCACGGGGAGCCGTCGAGCTGGATCCGGGTGGAACCATCCCGTTGGCGCGTACCACCGCTCCTTACGACGTCGTCGAGGCGTTCAACGGCCTGTCCGGGACCGTCCAGGAGATCGACACCGCCGCTCTGGAGCAGAGTCTGCGGACGCTGGCGGACACCTTCCGGGACACACCTGAGCATGTGCGGGGCGCCCTGGACGGGCTGTCCCGGCTGTCGGAGACGATCGCGAGCCGGGATCAGGAGATCGCGCGGCTGCTGGCCGGTACCCACACCGTGTCGCGCGTACTGGCTGACCGCAATGCCGAGTTCGAGGAACTGCTCGCCGACGGCAACCTGCTGCTGGCGGAGGTCGCCCGTCGCCGGGAGGCGATCAGCGCGTTGCTGACCGGCGTCCAGAACCTGTCCCGCGAGTTGCGCGCCCTGGTGGCCGAGAACTCCGAGCAGCTTCGTCCCGCCTTACAGCAGCTCGATCAGGTAGCCGCCGTGCTCCAGCGCAATCAGGACAACCTGGATCGCGCCCTGGATCTGGCCCCGGCCATGCTCCGCCTGTTCACCAACACGGTCGGCAACGGGCGGTGGCTCGACAGCTACCTCTGCGGGCTCCTGCCGCCACCGGCCGAACTGGGCCCGCTGACCATCAACGAGGGGGGGTGCTGATGGTGATCTCCGGCTGGGTGGTCCGGTTGCTCGCGATCATTTGTGTCGTCGCGCTGGTGGTGGTGGGCGCGGTGTGGTGGCTGGCTCGTCCTGCCGACCGGACCATCACCGGTTACTTCAGCTCCGCCGTCGCGGTGTTCCCGGACAATGACGTCCGGATCCTCGGTGTCCCGGTCGGAAAGATCGTCTCAGTGCACCCGCATGGCACGGTCGTCGAGGTCGTGATGGAGATCGACGACTCGGTGCAGGTACCTGCGGACGCCTCGGCCGTGGTCGTGGCGCCCAGCCTGGTCACCGGCCGTAACATCACCCTGACCCCCGCCTACACCGGTGGTTCCACCATGGCCGATGGTGCGGTGATCCCGCTGGAGCGCACCGCGGTCCCGCTCGGGGTGGACGACCTGGCACGCACCCTTGATGATCTCGCTGTCATGCTCGGCCCCGACGGGGTCAACCGCCAAGGAGCGCTCTCGGATCTGCTCGACGTCGGGGCGAGCAACCTCGATGGCAACGGCCAGGAGCTCAACGACACGATCACCGACCTGGCGCGGCTGTCCCAAACCTTGGCCGGGTCACGCGAGGAGCTGTTCGGCACAGTCACCGAGCTGCAGTCCTTCGTGGCCACTCTCGCGGCGAGCGACGGGCAGGTCCGACAGTTCAATACCCAGCTGGCCGACGTGTCGAACCTCCTGGCCGGTGAGCGCGAAGACCTCGCAGCCGCGCTGCACGAGCTGTCCGTCGCCCTCGGGAAGGTGGCCGCCTTTGTCCAGGACAACCGGGCAGTGCTGGCCTCGAACGTGGATCGGCTCACCGAGGTGAGCGCGGTCCTGGCCGCCCAGCGCGACGCGCTGGCGGAGATTTTCGACGTCGCACCCACCGGACTGGCCAATGTGGCAGCCGCCTACAACGGCTCCTCGGGAACGCTGGACACCCGGACGAACATCCAGGAATTGCGCCTCCCGCCGATCCTGCTGGTCTGTGAGCTGCTGCGCAGGAGTACCCCCCAGGAACTCCCCCCGACCCTGGCACAGACCTGCGCCCAGCTGGAGCCCCCGCTCAGCGCGGCCGTGCCGCTGCCCCCACTGGCCGACGTGATCAGCGCGGTGGAGGCCGGCCGGCCCCCGCCGCTGCCGTTGCTCGCGGTACCGACCGTGCCTGCGCCTTAGGGATGGGGAATCCATGATGGGGACGTCGATGAGGGGCCGGCTGGCGCTCGTGACGCTGCTCATCGGCGCGTTGAGCACCGGTTGCGGTGTGCTCGAAGGGGGGCTGGCCGGAGTGCCGCTGCCCGGCGGGGTCGACACCGGCGAGGACCCCTACCAGGTCACCGCCGAGTTCACCGATGTGCTGGAGCTGGTGCCGCAGTCCCTGGTGAAGGTCAACGACGTGTCCGTGGGCACGGTCCGCGATATCCAGCTCGCCACGGGCACTGGCACTGGACCGCAGGCCGGTCGTTGGCACGCCGTGGTGACCCTGGAGCTGCCCCGCAGTGTCGAGTTGCCCGCCAACACGGTGGCGCGGGTCCGCAGCACCAGCCTGCTCGGGGAGAAGTTCGTCGACCTCGCCGTGCCCACCGCCGAGCCGCCCCGAGGCCGACTCGCCGACGGCGACCGGATCCCGGTGCAGCGCACCGGCCGCGCCACCGAGGTGGAGGAGGTCCTGGGGGCGCTTTCGCTACTGCTCAGCGGAGGTGGCATCGATCAGATCCGCACCATCGCGGCCGAACTGAACTCCGCGCTGGAGGGCAACGAGCCGCAGCTCCGCGCCCTGCTCACGGACCTGGACACGCTGGTGTCCGGTCTGGACGCGCACCGAGGCGAGATCAACCGGGCGCTGGACGGGCTGAACCGGCTCGCCGCCACCCTCGCCAGGCAACGCGGGCAGATCGCCACCGCGCTGGACGGACTGGCAGCCGGTCTGGCGGTGCTCGCCGATCAGCGCACCCAGCTCACCGGCATGCTGGTGGCGCTGGACCGGCTGTCCGTCGTGGCCACCGACACGATCAACCGCAGCCGGGACGACGTGCTCGCCGACCTGCAGCTGCTGCGCCCCACGTTGCAGCAACTGGCCGCCGCCGGCGAGGACCTACCGCGGGCACTGGAGATCATCGCCACCTATCCGTTCACCGACGGGGTCGTCCGGGAGGCGTTCAAGGGCGACTTCATCAACGTCTACATCCGCGCGGATCTGAACCTCGCCACGGTACTGGAGAACACTCGATGATCAGCCGAAGGATCCGCTGGCAGCTCCTGGCCTTCGCGCTCGTCACCCTGCTCACGGTGGGCTACGTCAGCGTCCGCTATCTGGGTGCCGGAGCGCTGCTGGGTTCCGGTGGCTACTCGGTGACCCTGCAGCTCACCGAGTCCGGCGGCATCTTCACCGGTGCGGACGTCACCTATCGTGGCGTCAGCGTCGGACGGGTCGGGCCGCTGCGGCTGACCTCTGCGGGTGTTGAGGCCCAGCTGGACATCAAGGGTGACGTGCCGCCCATCCCGGCCGACCTGACCGCTGCGGTGTCCAACCTCTCCGCCATCGGCGAACAGTTCGTCGATCTGCGGCCGGCCACGACGGACGGGCCGATGCTGGCGTCGGGGGCGGTGATCTCGGCGTCGGTGGTCAGCACCCCGGTGCCCGTCGAAGACCTTGTTCTGCATCTGGACACCCTGGTGCGTTCGCTGCCGTTGGACTCCCTGCGGATCCTGGTGGAGGAATTGGGCACGGGATTCCGGGGCACCGGCGCCGACCTGCAAATTCTGCTCGACACCAGTGACGCGTTCACCCGTGACGCACTCGCGGCCCTGCCGCAGACCCTGGCCCTGATCCGGGACGTCCGTCTGGTGTTGGCGACGCAGAACGAGCAGTCCAGCGCGATCACCTCGTTCAGCCGCGATCTGGCGTTGCTGGCCGAGCAGCTCCGGTCCGCCGACCCCGACCTGCGGCGGCTGATCGAATCTGCGCCGGAGGTCTCGGCCCAGACCAGCGCGCTGCTCGCCGAGAGCGGGGATTCGCTCGGTGCCCTGGTCGCGGACCTGCTCACGCTGTCGCGGATAGCCGCGCCCCGCCAGGACGGGCTCCGCCAGCTTTTGGCCATCTACCCCTACGTCGCCGCGTCCGCCGACTCGTCCCTGCTGCCCGGTGACGGATTCCTCCACCTGGGGCTGGTGCTCAACGCCTTCGACCCGCCCGCCTGCGTGCGCGGTTACGAGGGCACCGTCCGGCGTTCGGGTACCGATCTTGCGCCGATACCGGCCAACACCGACGCCCGCTGCGCCGAGTCACCCGGAAGCCCCATCAGTGTCCGCGGTGCCCAGAACTCTCCCCGTCCCGAGGTCCCACCCTCCCGCCGACAACTCACCAGCCTCACCTCCATCCTGGAGCCCTGAGCAACTCTGATGCCCTGGCTTCCAGCGCGCCAGGGTGACAGGGAGGGTCACTGGAATCACAGAAAGTCACGAATCTACGCTCAGCCACCATGAGCAGCACCGAAGCCGCACCTGGAGGGTGGGGTGGTGGGCCACTGCGGGTGGTCACGCTGGTGGTTGGGGGGCTTGCGCTGCTCGCCTGTGTTCTGGCGGGCTGGTTCGGGTTCTCCTGGTACCGGGCCGCCCACGACGAGTCCATCGCCCTGGGCATGGTCCGAGATACTGTCCTGCAGGACGCTCAGCAGGCAGCGATCAACGTCAACACCCTCGATCACCAGCAGGTGGCGAACGGGCTCGAGCTGTGGGAGCAGTCCGCCACCGGAGCCGCCCTGGAGGAGTTCCGGACCAACCGAGAAACCTACCTGCGCACCGTCACCGACTCGAAGACGTCCTCGACGGCCAGGGCGCGCGACAGCGCGGTGGCTGAGCTCAACGACCAGGCAGGTACCGCCCGGGTGCTGATCGGGGTGGACGTGACCTACAGCCCGGATCAGCGGGAGGCGTCGTGCGTCCGGCAGCGACTCCAGTTGCAGATGAAGCGCACCCCGGACGGCTGGAAGATCGAGAAGATCGCTCCCATCGGCGTGCTCGAACCCGTACCCGGTGCATGTACCGCGGCCGGGATCCCGCCGAACTGAAACCGAGGAAGGGGATCCGCGTCTCGTGCCACCACATCGTCACAGTCCTGCTCCTCGCCGCCCGCGGGTAGCTGGACGGCGCCCTGGCCGCCCAGCGGTCACCTCGTCGCGGCCACTCCGGGGCGGATCCATCCTCGGTAATGGAAGCAGCGCACCGACCGAACACCTCGCCGATACGCCGGTGCGCAAGCCGGTGCTGACGGCGGCGGCGGCTGTGCTGGTCCTCGGGGTCATCGTCCTGGTGATCGCCTTGGTGCTCGCCGCCTGGTTCCGGGGCGAGGCCAACCAGCTGACCGGAGCGGCGGCGGCGAGCAATGTCGCCTTGGTCGACGCAGGCGGCACCGCCCAGGTCGTCGGGCAGGTGCGGGAGGCGGTGGAGCGCATTTACTCCTACGACTTCGCCCGGCTGGACGATAACGAGCGCGCCGCTCGGGAGGTCATCACCGGACCGTTCGTCCAGGACTTCGGCGAGCAGTTCGACAGGGTTCGCGACCTCGCCCCCCAGCAGCAGGCCGTCGTGGTGGCGACGGTAGCCGATCTAGCGGTGAAGATGCTTGACGGTGACCGGGCGATCGTGGTGGTGTTCATTGACCAGCAGGCCAGCCGAGGTACTCAGACCCAGCCACTGCTGGTGGCAGGCAGGCTCACCGTCACCGCGGAGCGGGTCGAGGGCAGTTGGAAGATCGCCGACGTGCAGCCGTTCTGACTGTCCGTTGCCACCTCCAGAACCCTTGCCCCGGGACCTGGTTGCCGGGTCCGCCAGCGGCACCCGCGCTCCCCTGTAACTTCCCTGAGGGCGTTAAGCCGATCGGCCGTACCGATCGGGGCCAGGCCGCTGATCGCGCACATCCGACCACTGATCGGCCCGTCCACTCTTGACGGACGCCGTCTGGCAGGTCACCCTAGGGGCACACTGCGCTGGTTGTGTCATCCGGTGTTGGACAGTCGCCGTCCTGTCGGCTAGACTGCCTTTTTGCGCTGCCCTCTCTTCGCACGCCATGTGCTCGGGGTCACTGTCTTCTGAGGCTAACGCGATGACCGCGTCTCAGCCGGCACCATGCCCAGGGGTGTACAGGGCTCGGGGGGTCACAGGGCTGCGCAAACGACAACAGCATGCACGCCTCACAACAGTACCAACGACAGCGTGCTAACAGCACCAACATAGCGTGGGCTGGCGTGGTCGAGGGATCACGTGTTCCCGCGTTTGGCAGCGCTAGTGTCTCGGAAGGACGCATC
The DNA here is from genome assembly GCA_050700515.1 of Pseudonocardiaceae bacterium. GTDB lineage: Bacteria > Actinomycetota > Actinomycetes > Mycobacteriales > Pseudonocardiaceae. The sequence goes on along the minus strand of JBOHHD010000731.1, from coordinate 6,864 downwards.
TTGGCAGTCTCCCGCGCGACCAAGACCTCTGCTGCGAACAACTTCACCCTCCGCCTCCCGGGAGCTCCGGCCCGTCCGTCGTTCGCGAAGATCCGCGAGCCGCTAGAGGTCCCCGACCTCCTGGACCTGCAGCTCCAATCATTCGAGTGGCTTGTTGGGGCGGACGAGTGGTTCCAGCGCCGCATCGAAGCCGGTGATGATCAGCCTATGGGCGGTCTCGCCGAGGTGCTCGAGGAAATTTCTCCGATCGAGGACTTCTCCGGTTCGATGTCCCTTTCCTTCTCCGATCCTCGTTTCGACGAGGTGAAGGCATCCGTGGAGGAGTGCAAAGACAAAGATATGACCTACGCGGCTCCGTTGTTCGTCACAGCGGAGTTCACCAACAACAACACCGGTGAAATCAAGTCGCAGACTGTGTTCATGGGCGACTTCCCGATGATGACCAACAAAGGCACCTTCATCATCAACGGAACCGAGCGGGTGGTGGTGTCCCAGCTCGTGCGGTCGCCTGGCGTGTACTTCGATCATGCGGTGGACAAGACCACCGACAAGGACGTGTACAGCGTCAAGATCATCCCCAGTCGTGGGGCGTGGCTGGAATTCGATGTGGACAAGCGCGACACCGTGGGCGTGCGGATCGACCGCAAGCGTCGCCAGCCGGTAACCGTGCTACTCAAGGCGCTGGGCTGGACGACCGAGCGGATCGCCGCGCGCTTCGCGCACTCCGAGACGCTGCTCGCCACCCTGGAGAAGGATCACACCGGGGGCCCCGACGAGGCGTTGCTCGACATCTACCGCAAGCTGCGTCCTGGTGAACCGCCCACCAAGGAGAGCGCCCAGGCGCTGTTGGAGAACCTCTTCTTCAAGGTCAAGCGCTACGACCTCGCCAAGGTCGGCCGCTACAAGGTCAACAAGAAGCTGGGCCTCAAACTGCCGCACCGCAACGGGGTGCTCACCGAAGACGACATCGTCACCACCATCGACTACCTGGTTCGGTTGCACGCGGGCGAAGAGACGATGCCTGCTGCAAACGGCGTCCCGGATGCCGTGGTGCCGGTGGAGACCGACGACATAGACCACTTCGGTAACCGCCGGTTGCGCACCGTGGGCGAGCTGATCCAGAACCAGATCCGGGTCGGGCTCTCCCGTATGGAGCGAGTCGTGCGGGAACGGATGACGACTCAGGATGTCGAGGCGATCACGCCACAGACGCTGATCAACATTCGTCCCGTGGTGGCGGCGATCAAGGAATTCTTCGGCACGTCGCAGCTGTCCCAATTCATGGACCAGACGAATCCGCTTGCCGGGCTGACCCACAAGCGGCGGCTCTCGGCGCTGGGACCGGGCGGATTGTCCCGGGAGCGGGCCGGTTTCGAAGTCCGGGACGTGCATCATTCCCACTATGGTCGGATGTGCCCGATCGAGACTCCGGAGGGCCCGAACATCGGCCTGATCGGGTCGCTGTCGTCCTATGCCCGGGTCAATCCATTCGGTTTCATCGAGACGCCTTACCGCAAGGTCTCCGCTGGTCAGGTCACCGAGCAGATTGATTATCTGACCGCCGACGAGGAGGACCGCCACGTCATCGCGCAGGCCAACTCGCTGCTGCGGGAGGACGGGTACTTCGCCGAGGAGCGGGTGCTGGTCCGTCGTAAGGGTGGCGAGGTCGACTACATCGAGCCGCTCGGCGTGGACTACATGGACGTCTCGCCGCGGCAGATGGTCTCGGTCGCGACCGCGATGATCCCGTTCGTCGAGCACGACGACGCCAACCGCGCGTTGATGGGCGCCAACATGCAACGCCAGGCGGTGCCGCTGCTGCGCAGTGAGTCGCCACTGGTGGGCACCGGCATGGAGTTGCGGGCCGCGGTTGACGCCGGCGACGTGGTGGTGGCCGACAAGGCCGGCGTGGTCGAGGAGTTGTGCGCGGACTACGTCACCGTGATGGCTGATGACGGCAGCCGTCAGACCTACCGGATGCACAAGTTCCATCGGTCCAACCAGGGCACCTGCATCAATCAGCGGCCGATCGTGGCCGAGGGCCAGCGGGTCGAGGTGGGCCAGGTGGTCGCCGACGGGCCGTGTACCGACTCCGGCGAGATGGCCCTGGGTAAGAACATGCTCGTGGCGATCATGCCCTGGGAGGGACACAACTACGAGGACGCGATCATCCTCAGTCAGCGTCTGGTGCAGGACGACGTACTCACCTCGATCCATATCGAGGAGCACGAGATCGACGCCCGGGACACCAAGCTCGGTGCCGAGGAGATCACCCGGGACATCCCGAACGTCTCCGAGGAAGTGCTCGCCGATCTGGACGAGCGCGGCATCATCCGGATCGGTGCCGAGGTGCAGGCCGGAGACGTCCTGGTCGGTAAGGTGACGCCGAAGGGCGAGACCGAGCTGACCCCCGAAGAGCGCCTGCTGCGCGCCATCTTCGGGGAGAAGGCCCGCGAGGTGCGGGACACCTCATTGAAGGTGCCGCACGGCGAGACCGGCAAGGTCATCGGTATCCGGGTGTTCTCTCGCGAGGACGACGACGAGCTGCCGCCGGAGGTCAACGAGCTGGTCCGGGTGTATGTGGCGCAGAAGCGCAAGATCCAGGACGGTGACAAGCTCGCCGGCCGTCACGGTAACAAGGGTGTCATCGGCAAGATCCTCCCCGTGGAGGACATGCCGTTTCTGCCCGACGGCACGGCGGTGGACATCATCCTCAACACCCACGGTGTGCCGCGCCGGATGAACATCGGCCAGATCCTCGAGACCCACCTCGGCTGGATCGCGAAGAGCGGTTGGCAGGTCGACGGGGATCCGGACTGGGCCTCGCGGTTGCCTGCGGAGCTGCACCAGGCCGATCCGGGCACCGTGGTCGCCACGCCGGTGTTCGACGGTGCTCGGGAGGAGGAGATCACTGGCCTGCTCGGCTCGACCCGGCCGAACCGGGATGGAGACCAGATGGTCGCCCCCAACGGCAAGGCGCAGTTGTTCGACGGCCGTACCGGTGAGCCCTACCCGTATCCGATCGCGGTCGGATACATGTACATCATCAAGCTGTTGCACCTGGTCGATGACAAGATTCACGCTCGTTCGACCGGTCCCTACTCGATGATCACTCAGCAGCCGCTGGGTGGGAAGGCGCAGTTCGGCGGCCAGCGCTTCGGTGAAATGGTATGCTGGGCGATGCAGGCCTACGGAGCGGCCTACACCTTGCAGGAACTGCTGACGATCAAATCTGATGACGTGCTCGGTCGCGTGAAGGTGTACGAGGCCATCGTCAAGGGCGAGAACATCCCCGAGCCGGGTATTCCCGAGTCGTTCAAGGTGCTGCTCAAGGAGCTGCAGTCACTGTGCCTCAACGTCGAGGTGCTTTCCAGTGACGGTGCGGCGATCGAGATGCGGGACTCTGACGACGAGGATTTGGAACGGGCTGCTGCGAATCTCGGTATCAATCTGTCCCGTAATGAGTCCCCTTCTGTTGACGATGTAGTGCAGTAGACGGCATAGCGCAGTAGGGGCTTTTCCACACCGTGCCTGGCGTGGAGGGTGGTCCTCCCGCCCACCCTCCGCACCAGGAGCACCGGTACCGAACATCAGCACCACACAGGGACTTCATCGACACAGGGAGAAGGAACGAGACGTGCTCGACGTCAACTTCTTCGACGAGCTTCGCATCGGCCTCGCGACCGCAGAGGATATCCGCCAGTGGTCCTTTGGCGAGGTCAAGAAGCCGGAGACGATCAACTATCGCACGCTCAAGCCGGAGAAGGACGGGCTCTTCTGCGAGAAGATCTTCGGACCCACCCGGGATTGGGAGTGTTACTGCGGTAAGTACAAGCGCGTTCGCTTCAAGGGCATCATCTGCGAGCGCTGTGGCGTCGAGGTCACCCGCGCGAAGGTGCGGCGTGAGCGGATGGGCCACATCGAACTTGCCGCTCCGGTCACCCACATCTGGTATTTCAAGGGCGTGCCGAGTCGGCTGGGTTATCTGCTGGACTTGGCTCCCAAGGACCTTGAGAAGATTATCTACTTCGCCGCCTACGTGATTACTGCGGTGAACACCGAAGAACGTCATAAGGATCTCCCCACCCTGGAGAGCGAGTTCCGGGTCGAGCGTAAACGTGTCGAGGATCGTCGTGACGCCGATCTGGAGGCACGGGCACAGAAGCTCGAGGCCGACCTGGCCGAGTTGGAGGCCGAGGGTGCCAAGAGCGACGTGCGGCGCAAGGTCAAAGAGGGCGGCGAGCGCGAGATGCGCCAGCTCCGGGACCGCACGCAGCGTGAACTCGACCGGCTCGATGAGATCTGGGACACGTTCACCAAGCTCGACGTCGGTCAGCTCATCGTGGACGAGATGCTCTACCGCGAGATCTACGACCGCTACGGCGAGTACTACATCGGCGCCATGGGTGCCGAGGCGATCCAGAAGCTGCTGGAGAACTTCGACATCGACGCCGAGTCGGACAACCTCCGTGAGATCATCCGCAGTGGCAAGGGTCAGAAGAAGTTGCGGGCACTCAAGCGGCTCAAGGTCGTCGCGGCCTTCCAGGCCACCCGCAACAACCCGATGGGCATGGTCCTGGACTGCGTGCCGGTGATCCCGCCGGACCTGCGCCCGATGGTGCAGCTCGATGGTGGTCGGTTCGCGACCTCGGACCTCAACGACCTGTACCGCCGAGTGATCAACCGGAACAACCGGCTCAAGCGGCTCATCGACCTCGGTGCGCCGGAGATCATCGTGAACAACGAGAAGCGGATGCTGCAGGAGGCCGTCGACGCGCTGTTCGACAACGGCCGCCGCGGCCGCCCGGTCACCGGGCCCGGCAACCGGCCGCTCAAGTCGCTGTCCGATCTACTCAAGGGCAAGCAGGGTCGGTTCCGGCAGAACCTGCTCGGCAAGCGCGTCGACTACTCCGGCCGCAGCGTCATCGTGGTCGGTCCGCAGCTCAAACTGCACCAGTGCGGGCTGCCGAAGCAGATGGCGTTGGAGCTGTTCAAGCCGTTCGTGATGAAGCGCCTGGTGGACCTCAACCACGCGCAGAACATCAAGTCGGCCAAGCGGATGGTCGAGCGGCAGCGCCCCCAGGTGTGGGACGTGCTCGAGGAGGTCATCACCGAGCATCCGGTGCTGCTCAACCGGGCACCGACGCTGCACCGCCTCGGCATCCAGGCCTTCGAGCCGCAGCTGGTGGAGGGTAAGGCCATCCAGCTGCACCCGCTGGTCTGTGAGGCGTTCAACGCCGACTTCGACGGTGACCAGATGGCGGTGCACCTGCCGCTGTCGGCGGAGGCACAGGCCGAGGCCCGGGTGCTGATGCTGTCGTCGAACAACATCCTCTCGCCCGCTTCGGGTCGTCCGTTGGCGATGCCGCGGCTGGACATGGTGACCGGACTGTTCCACCTGACCAAGCTCCGGGAAGGCGACGAGGGTGAGGGTCACTCCTTCTCCTCGCCCGCTGAGGCGCTGATGGCGCTGGACCGTGGTTCGGTGGGATTGCAGGCCAAGATCCGGATCCGGCTGAAGAACGTGGTGCCGCCGCTGAGCGAGCAGGCTCGGTTGCGCGAGACACAGGACTGGCAGCCGGGTGCGCCGTGGACGGCAGATACCACTGTCGGGCGGGTGCTGTTCAACGACCTGCTGCCGGCGGACTACCCGTTCGTCAACGACGTGCTGCCCAAGAAGCGCCAGGCGGCAATCGTCAACGACCTCGCCGAGCGTTACCCGATGGTCACCGTCGCCCAGACGCTGGACAAGCTCAAGGACGCCGGCTTCCATTGGGCGACCCGCTCCGGGGTCACCCTGGCCAGTGCCGATGTCGTCGTCCCCGCCTCGAAGCCGGAGATCCTTGACAAGTACGAGGCCAAGGCCGATCAGGTGGAGAAGCGATACCAGCGCGGTGTGCTCTCCCACGACGAGCGCAACGCCGAGCTGGTGAAAATCTGGACGCAGGCCACCGACGAGGTCGCCAAGGCGATGGAGGCCAACTTCCCGGAGGACAATCCGGTCTTCACGATCGTGTCCTCCGGGGCGGCCGGGAACATGACGCAGGTCCGATCCCTGGCCGGGATGCGTGGTCTGGTCTCCAACCCCAAGGGTGAGTACATCCCGCGCCCGATCAAGCGCAACTTCCGCGAGGGTTTGAGCGTGCTGGAGTACTTCATCGCCACGCACGGCGCTCGCAAGGGCTTGGCGGACACGGCCTTGCGGACCGCCGACTCCGGGTACCTGACCCGCCGCCTGGTGGATGTCTCGCAGGACGTCATCGTGCGTGAGCATGACTGCGGCACCGAGCGCGGCATCCAGATGCCGGTGATCGAGTCCGGGCCGGAGAACACGCCGGTACGGCACAGGTACGTCGGCACCAGCCTGATCTCCCGTCGCACCGCGGACGACGTGCTGGATCGCTCCGGCTCAGTGGTCCTTCCCCGGGGCGCGGACGTGGGCGAGGTCGCGATCGAGACGCTCATCTCGGCGGGCGTCGAGCGGGTCAAGGTCCGTTCGGTGCTCACGTGTGAGGCCGCCAGCGGGGTGTGCGCGATGTGCTACGGCCGTTCGATGGCCACCGGCAAGCTTGTCGATGTGGGCGAGGCGGTCGGCATCGTGGCCGCGCAGTCGATCGGTGAGCCGGGCACTCAGCTGACCATGCGCACCTTCCATCAGGGTGGTGTGGTCGGTGAGGACATCACCACCGGTCTTCCTCGGGTGCAGGAGTTGTTCGAGGCCCGGGTACCCAAGGGCATGGCGCCGATCGCCGATGCCGACGGGCGGGTGCGCGTCGAGGACGGCGACAAGTTCTGGAAGATCACTATCATCCCGGATGACGGTAGTGAGGAGATTGCCTACGACAAGCTGTCCAAGCGGCAGCG
>JBOHHD010000730.1:0-5177 GCA_050700515.1 Pseudonocardiaceae bacterium | reverse complement strand
GAGTGGGCCATACGGTCCATCCTCCCAAGATCTTCTGTTTAGCAGATCTTGAGGTTGCGGTCCGCGCGACCTCGCTTCTCGCTGGTCACCGGAATGCAGATCACCGACTCGGCATCCGAGCGGCGCGGGGCGAGGTCGGCCCGATCACCAGCGATCTTCTTGCTTCGCCCGCGCCAGATCGTCCAGTATCGCCCGGTTGTTCGAGATGGTCCGGCGGGTCTCGGCCTTCGCGGCCAACCCGTACGCCGTGTCCAGCAGCTCACCGATCTCCGCCGTCGGTATCGGCTCCAGATTGTCCATGAGGGTAAGGGCGCAGTGGGTGAGCAGAACGGCTACGGTGTCGCGTGCGGTGGCGGTGGCGCGGTGCCGCTGGTGAGGAGCCAGCCCCTCAAGTCGTCGCAGGGCCGGGACCACGGTGTGGTATGCGGTAGCGATCGCGCCGCGTGGCTTGCCCGCGTCGAACTGTTCGGTGGCCTGGGCGGTCAGCCTGGCAATGGGCCGGTGCAGTGCTGCGGCGGCCTCGGCGAGCAGGTCGTCGGCTATGGTCTGCCCGGCGAACCAGCGTGTGGCGTGGTGGACCAGTCGCGTGGGGTCCTCCGCCGCCACGGCAAGGTCGACAACCGGCTTGACCAGCGCCCGGGGCAGAGTGTTGCGGATCGCGTCGAGGATGGATCTGCCGAGGCGGCGGTCATCGAGGGTGTGAACCCGGTGATGGATGTGGTCCCAGAATGCGGGGCGACTCAGCAGGACGGTCCATCGCTCAGCGGCGTCGATCCACAGCTCGTCGCGTTCGGACTGTTCCCACATGCTCCATCCGCTGGCTTGGGCATCAAGTTCGTAGTCCAGCGCACGGGCATGAGCGCGCCGCGCCGCGTCGTGATCACCGTGCAGTGAGCGCAGGCACGGGCAGGTGGCGTCCGGGGTCTCCCAGAACCAGAACAGCTCCTCGATGACGCGGCGCTGGACGTCGTCGAGGTCGTCGAAGGCGGCACCGAACTGATGGGGGGTGGCCGGCGCGGGGAGCAGGAGCTCGCTGTCGCTCCGGACGCAGGCGCCCACGGCCAGCGCGGCGGCAACCTGCTGCCGACGCTCCCGGACCGCGCGAGCACTGGCGTCGGTGGGTAAGCCGGTGATGCGGAAGGCATTGCGCCGGTACAGATCCGGCCCGGAAATCTCCAGCAGCCGGGTGGCCACCGCCGCGCCGCACCCGACGTCCGTCGTGCCGGTCACCTCAACCACCCCGGTATCTCGTCGCGCTCACCGAACATTAGGTAAGGATCACGGCATCGCCTCGGGAGGGGTCCCGCGCGGTATCCTGCGGTCAGCGGTGAGCTGGCGAATCCGTTCAGCGGTTCGATTCCAGCCCGCTACTCGCCGCGCCGCTCGATCAGCTCGGCGCGAGCCCGGATCTGCTCGGCGGAGCACCCCGCCACCGCCCGCAGCTGCTCGGCGATCGCCACTTCAACGGCGGCGTGCACGGCGGCCGGTGTCACGTGCGGGTCGACCGCCCTGGCAGCCGCCAACGACCGGGGCGACAGATACACCACGATCATCCTCAGTACTCCCCTCGAAAGAATGGCCCCTACAATGGATCAGGGCACTCGGCGAATGCCCTCCTGAAGGAGCGTCTGGGCCGGTGGCCGGATACAGCTACCCCAGCGACACCGCATCAACACAACAACAGATGCTCACCGGCGCCAGGTGATACCTGCCTATGACATGAGCAGTTCCTGCCGACCAATCCAGCCTGTCTCGACCAGCCGATGTCCCTCATAGCCATCCATTTACGCTGATCCCCTGCGTAGGGAAATCCTTTTTCGTAAGTACTGGGCACAGGATCGCGTCATCGCCTCGGAAGGGTCCCGAGCAGCTATTCAGGCGGCGGCGCGGTTGTTCAGCGGTTCGGCTTCCGCTACTCGCCGCGCCGCTCGATCTGCTCGGCGCGAGCCCGAATCTGGTCGGCGGAGAGCCCCGCCACCGCGCGCAGCTGCTCGGCGATCGCCACCTCGACAGCGGCGTGCACGGCGGCCGGTGTCACGCGCGGGTCGACCGCCCGGGCAGCGGCCAGCGACCCAGGCGATAGGTACAGTGTGATCACCACTACACCTCCCTTCTCGGAATGCCCCTCCAACGGACTGCGGGCGCTCAGCGGAACACCCTTCTGAAGGAGCACCTGAACCATCCGCCCGATACAGCCGTTTGGGAACCCTTCAGACAGTGACGGATACACGTTGGGGAACTCTGCGGCTTGAAGACGCCATCCGCCCCTGTCTGGGTGTCGGACACGCTGAACATGTCGGCCGGACACACGGGGGAGCTGGGAGGTGGGGGCATGCCCCGTGGGGGTTCGTCCTCATGCTTCCGCCGATCGGCGATTGATCGAATCAACCACGGGCACCGCGGAGTTCTGGGCTTACCGTTCGGATTCCGGTGCTGGGTCGGTAGCCGCTGGGCCGCTTAGCGCATTGAGGATCTCGGTCAACTGGACGGACAGGTGGTCGAACTGCTGGCGTTGGCTGTCCTGCATCTGGCGTTGACTGTCCTGCATCTGGCGTAGGCCGTCCTGCATCTGGCGTTGACTGTCCTGCATCTGGCGTTGGCTGTCCTGCATCTGGCGTTGGCTGTGCTCGATCCGGTCCAGCCGACCTCCGTGCAGGTCGAGGGTCTGTTGCAGCTCCTCGAACCGGTTGCTGTGGCGCTGGAGGATACCCGCGGTGCGGATCTGGCTCCGCTCAACCTGCGACATCAGCTCATACAGATCGTCCAGATCATGGCGGATCTGGCTGACCTTATGGGGGAGGTCCGGTTGCACCGTCACCCGCGAGAGGGTAGCCCAGCCGGCTCCGCCTCGGCCGGATGACCCGGAGCACGAGCGAAGTGCTTGTGCTCGACCTGGAGTGACGCGCCGATGAGTTCCTGTCGGCACACCGGGCGGTCTTGATGCTGCCGTCAGCCCGCGAGGCGACGGGTCTCGGTGAGCAGTTCGCGCAGCTGGGTGGCGACCACGGCCGGGTTGGCTGGGGTGATGGTGACGAAGGTGCCGCCGTGGCCGGCGCGGCGCAGCTGGCTGTACCAGCCCTCCGGGGTGGCGTGCAGCCCGATGACCCGGCGACCCGAACTCTGCCGTCCGAGTTGGTCACGGACCAGCACGCCGAACTGGCCGAGCTCGCGGTGCTTGGTGCACATCTGGGCCAGCACCTGGGCGTCGTCCTCGCGTTCGCCGTGGCGGATGAGCAGCTTCGCCAGCAGGTGCATGTCACCCATCGCGAGCCGGGCGGCGGCATCCAGGTTCTCCGCCCGGACGGTGACCGAGCGGCCCGGACCGGCATGCAGCCCGGCGAGGCGGATCAGCTCGTCGAGCACGGAGTGCGGCGAACACGTGGTCAGCTGACACCGGTCTCCATCGAGGACGGCCAGGGTGGCGGCTTCGCCACGACAAGCCGCCAACGCCCGCACCGGGCGGTTCAGCAGCAACCACGCTTCGGCCGCCCAACGATGCCGAGCCAGGGTGGCCAGCATGTCCGCGAGATCGGGATCGAATCCGCGCTGGTCGAGCAGGCGGCGCTCGCGCAGGCCGTCCAGAGTGTGGGTGACGATCTGCCGCCGTTCGGCGTCGGTGCCCCCCAGCAGGGGGACGTCGAGCACGATGGGCAGCTCATCGAGCTGGAGCTGCTTCCAGCAGACTTCGATCTCGGTCGCCGAGAGTTCGATGTTCACGGCCCTTCCTGAGCGCGGCGCAGCCGGATGGCTTCCTCGTCGGGGCTCTCACCGATCACCGCAGGGGCCACCAGGGGCAACTGCCCGACGATGTGATCAGTGTGCTGGGCGTAGCGATCCTTGTGCTCGGTGTCCTCGTCACCCTGGCCCCGTCCGCCGATCGGGGGCTGCAGGAACGAGTGCCCCCCGGCCCCCCGCGCACCAGCCGGCCCACCACGGACGTCACCGCCGCCACCGCCACGGGTCGGCCCCACCGGCCCGCCGGGCACTGGTGCGCCACCCCGTCCAGAGCTGCCACCCAGCCCGGCTCCGCCACCCAGCCCGGCTCCGCCACCCGACCCGGGTGAGCCCCGGCCGGCAATACCGGCACTACCGACCCCCGGCCGGGCACCGAATCCAGGTCCTCGGGTCGCCGCGCCGTCGGCCCGGACGGCACCGACACCCCCGACGCCGGGGGTGAACGCTGCCTGACCCGGCCCTGGCCCCGCCGGTCCGAACTGGCCGGGCACCGGCGGCTGAGGACGGTAAGTGGGGTCGACGGCTGTGAGTCCGGTGTTCACGGGGCTCGGCGTTCCGGGTGGGATCGTCCCGGCGCCTGGTGCACCGGTAAACCCCGTTGCTGGTGCTGCGCCGGCGCTCTGGGTGGAGGCCGGGGCCTCCCCGGAGCCGAGGCTGGCCGGTATTCCCCCCGCCGCATACCCGACAGCACCCCCGGATGCCGAGGCGCTCTGGGCACTTACGGTCATCGGTGGGGGTGGCGCGACGGCGGGGACGGCGTCGAGGCGCTCGCGACTGGTGGTCATGTGGTCGGTGAGAGCCTGATTGGCCTGCTGATCCAGCTCGCGACGCTGCGCCATCGCCTCATGGATCGGGGACTGGACATCGAACGGGGACAGCGCGTTGAAGCCCTCCGCGGCGCCGAAGACGAACTTGTCCCCCAGTCCGCTCGGGATCTCGTTGGGCGAGGGCACCCGATGCTGAGCGGAGGAGAACGACTCGCCCAGCTCGGTGACGCACCGCTCGGCGGTGACCGCGCTCGCGGCGGTCTGGTTGATCTGATCGGCACCGCGCTGCATCGCCTGCCCCGCCGCGGTCGCCGCCGCCCCTCCCCACTCGGCTCCACCCAGCAGCTTACTCAGGAAGTCACCCGAGTCGATCATTCGCTTGGCCATCTGCTTCGCCAGGTCCTGCATCCGGGTCCCCTCCGACACACCAGGCCCGGCATGCATCCAGCCGTACTTGGTGGGCAGATCCCATGCGGCGAAGTGATAATGACCGACTGACCGTCCCATCGTCGTTCTCCCTCTCACCGCTGCGTCAGCAGCGTCTGCATGGCCAACTCGGCGACTGCTCGCGCTTTCTCGCAGGCCACCTCGGTGGTGTCGTTCGATCCCGTCGCCTCGGCGTACTGCACGTCGAGGTACTGCCCGTCCTTGGTGCTCACGTCCACGAAGCAGCCT
>JBOHHD010000729.1:0-10127 GCA_050700515.1 Pseudonocardiaceae bacterium | reverse complement strand
GAGCAGGTGTTGCGCGACCAGCTCACCGCGCTCGGCACGGCAGTGGAGTGGAACACGCAGCTGAGGTCTCTCTCCCCGGAGCAGGACGGCTGGTTGACCGCTGTGCTCGTCCACCAGCCGTCCGGTCGTGAGGAAGTCGTCCGCACGAGTTGGCTCGTCGGCTGCGATGGCGTGCAGAGCACGGTCCGCGCGCAGCTGGACATCCCTTACGAGGGAGATGAGTACACCGGCATGCAAATGCGAATGATGGATGTCCCCGTGCGGGGCTTCCCGCTGGAAGACGATCGCATCCACTATTTTGTTTCGAAGGCGCGCATGCTCCTGGTCGCCAAGCTGCCCGGTGCGAACTATCGCGTACTGATCAGCGACACACCGGGCACGCCATCAACGGAGACCGCTCGCTCGGCTTTCCAGCACGTGCTGGACGAGCACTTCGGTGGATCCGTGTGCCTGGGCGAGCCCGAGTGGGCCACGGTCTTCCGCATCTGGAAACGGGTGACGTCACGCTATCGGCAGGGCAGGGTATTCCTGGCCGGGGATGCGGCGCACTGCCACTCACCGGCGGGCGGCCAAGGGATGAATGCGTGCATCCAGGATGCGTTCAACCTCGGCTGGAAGCTCGCGCTGGTCTGCGCCGGTGCGGCAGAGGAGTCGCTGCTCGACACCTATGAGCAGGAACGAAGGCCGATCGCCCAGCAGGTCATCGAGGGCACCAATGCCCTGCACTCGATCATCATGGCGCACGGCACGTCCATCGAGGAGCGCATCGCCCTGAGCCGCGAGCCCGGTTTCACGCAGCAGGCGATCAGCAAGATCTCGGGTCTCGCCTACCACTACCGGGATGCGGTCCTGGTTACGCACGACCGTGCCCCGCTCGGCGGCTTGGCTGCGGGCGACCGCGCTCCCGATGCGGGCCTCAATCCCGATCTACGCCTGCACGACTTCCTGCGGCACGAGTGGCACACGCTGCTGATATTGACGTCGAATGCGGCTGGGGAAGCGCTCGGCCGGCTCGTCGGTGACATCACCCGGCGCTTCGGCGCCAGGCTACGGGTCGAGCTACTCGCTCCCGCTCATCGTTATGCCGCTCTTCCGGCCGGCACCATTGCGCTTGAGGGTGACGAAGCCCATCTTCGCTACGGAGCGGCGGATAGTGACGTGTTCTGCCTGATCCGCCCCGACGGCTACCTCGCGCTGCGCGGCCGGTTCACCGACCCACCGGCGTTGCTCGCGGCTCTGACCGAGTACCTGTCGTAGTGATCCGGAAAGGCTTCGCTTCGTCGCGGCGGTTCTGGTTTCCGTTGGCACAATCGGTTTCGCTAGGTTGGGCGTATGGTCCGTGAACCGAGCATCGTCATCGTGGGAGCCGGCTTCGGCGGCATCGCCCAGGCCATTGAACTGCAACGGTACGGATTCTCGGACATCACGATCCTGGAGAAGGCCGACGGGCTGGGCGGCACGTGGTTCCATAACACTTATCCGGGTGCCGCCTGTGATGTCCCCAGTCATCTGTATTCCTTCAGCTACGCCACGCGGCGGGACTGGTCACGGCTGTGCTCCCCGCAGGGGGAGATCCTCCACTACCTCTCCGACGTGGCCCGCCACCACGGTGTCGACCGGATGATCACCCACGGTATCGAGGTGAGTTCCTGCACCTGGGACGATGCCATCCGGCGCTGGATCGTGGCGGCCGCGGACGGGCGTAGGTGGGACTGCGACGCCGTCGTCGTCGCTACCGGGCAGCTGCACCGCAAGCGATACCCCGACATTCCCGGGCGGGGCACCTTCGCCGGACCTCAGTTCCACTCGGCTGAGTGGGACCACGGCTACGACCTCGACGGCAAGCGTGTGGCGGTGGTGGGTACGGGCGCCAGTGCCGTGCAGTTCGTCCCCGAGATCGCCGCTCGCGTGTCCCGCCTCAGCGTGTTCCAGCGCACCGGCAACTGGTTCTTCCCCCGCAAGAACCGGGCCTACCCGGCGTTGCTCAAGGCGGCCATCCGATTCATCCCGGGCCTGCAGGCGTACCGGCGCTGGTTCATCTATCAGTACGCCGAGTCGCTGACCCTCATGATTCGCCACCCGAAGGTATTCGGATGGTTGGGACGAGGCCGGTCCAGTATCTTCATGCGTTTCCAGTTGAAGGATTCCGAGATCCGGCGCAAGGCGTGGCCCGATTATACATTCGGTTGCAAGCGGGTGTTGTTCAGCTCCTCTTTCCTTCCCACCCTGCAACGGGAGCACGTCGACCTCGTCACCGAGGCGATCACGCGAATCACCCCGACCGGCCTCGTCACCGCCGACTCCGCCGAACATGAGGTGGACTGCATCATCTGGGGGACGGGTTTCCGCGCCAACGAGTTCATGTTTCCCATGGAGATTACCGGAGCCGACAAGCGTTCGCTTCACGACATCTGGGAGCACGGCGCGCACGCCCATCTGGGCATGACCGTCCCCGGCTTTCCGTCGCTGTTCATTCTTTACGGGCCGAACACGAATACCTCGGGCGGATCGATCATCTTCTACCTCGAGACCCAGGCCGCTTACATCCGCCAGGCACTCCAGCAGGTGCGGAGCCGAGGGATGGCCGCCCTTGACGTGCGCCCCGAGGTGGAAGCCAGGAGCAATCAGCAGATCCAAGCTCGTTTCGGCGGCACCGCGTGGACCCAGTGTGACTCGTGGTACCGCACGGAGCAGGGCCGAATCGTGGCCAACTGGCCCGGCTACATGCGTGAGTACTGTGCTCGAGCCAGCACGCTCAATCCCGACGAATTCACGTTCCTGCCATTGCCGGAACCCGCGACGCCAACGCCCGTCTGATGGCATGTGCTCCGCGCCCGGTCCCCCGGGGAGGGTCAACGTCGGTGCGGTCGAACAGCTTGCCTCGCTCGACGCATCCTTGGTGCTTAGAGAAGATCGACGTCCAGGTCCGGTGCGATGCGCCGGAGCCGGTCCGGGTCAGCGCTCAACACCGGCCACCCCCGCTCCCGGGCCACCAGCACGACGTGGCCGGCGGTGCCGTCCCACGCTCGGGAGTCGGTGAGCAGCTGGACGATCCTCGGGGCCTCGGTGCGGCTCAGCTCGGTGTGCACCACCCAGGGATGGTCGAGCAGGGCGGAGAGCAGCGTCCCGGCTTCCGGGTGCACCGCCCGCGCCTCGGCCAGCGCCATGCCCGGGATGTGCAACACGATGCCCCGGTCCCTGGCCACCGCCAGCCACGCCTGAAGGGCGATGCTGTCCCCCCGGACATAGGCGGCCAGCGCGCTGGGATCGGCGACCTTCCCGCCGATCACACCGCGACCGGGTACCGCTGGCGGATCTGCTCATCCCCGGGCCAGGGCAGCTGCAGAGCGGCGAATACCTTGCGGTAATCGTCCAGGCCGGGGGCACCGGTGAGCTCGATGATGCTGGCCAGCGCTTCGTCGGAGCGCGCCTTGAGCTCCGGGTCGCTGGGGTCCATCCCGGCGATCCTGGCATCCAGGTCGGTGGCATCCACCCGGGCAGCCTAACCGATCTCCGGGCCGGATTCAGATGGGCGCGGTGATGTCGGCCAGGGCGTTGTAATCGGAGAGCCGCAAGGTGATGGTGGTGTTGTCGGAAGTCGGGAATCGGGCCTGCACCAGCCGCAGTCCATCGGTGGCGATCCACACCTGGCCGG
This sequence comes from Pseudonocardiaceae bacterium, assembly GCA_050700515.1. Lineage (GTDB taxonomy): Bacteria > Actinomycetota > Actinomycetes > Mycobacteriales > Pseudonocardiaceae. Next base: position 6,472 of record JBOHHD010000729.1, on the reverse strand, counting down.
TGGTTTCCTGATTGGTCCCCGGCATGAAGGTGCCGAGAATGTCTCCGGGGAAAGTGGCCTCCAGCCGGTAGCTGTCCACCCCGTCGACCTGCTCTCGGTCCTCGGTCGTGGCCGCGGTGCCGCTGGCCAGGACTGCTGCCACGCCCCGATCTGGGTTCAGGATCACCGTAGGGTTGTAAGCGGAGAACACCGAGGCCGCGGCCAGTTTCCGGAAACCGCCCGTCGGACCCCGAAGGTAGAGATCCTCCCCGATGATCACGAACTCCACCTGGAGGATTTGTTGCCCCATATCCAGCGCTGCGGTACCCCTGGCCGAACCATCCTGGGTGAGCTGGCCCTCGGCTGACTGAAGCGGTATCCCCGCAGGAAGTTGACCCTCGATATCCAGGTCGATCCGGGCACTGGTCACGGTCCGCATCGCCGTGGCCGAGTCGGCCAGCAGCTCGGCACCATCGGGCAGCGACGTGGTGTTCCCCGCCCCACCCGATCCGCCGCAAGACACAAGGAGCACGGCAAGCACTACGAGAACGCCCAGACCCCAACGCGGCATTGCCGCATCATACGGGGCAGTCCGCCAACCCACATTTCAGCGGGCTCAGCCGAAGCTTATCGCCCACCGGAGAGCCCGCTGAATACGGCGATGGTGGCAGCTCAGTCGATGATGCGCCGGTGCACGTTTTCCTTGGTGGAGGCTCCTGGTGCGGCCGCGGCTATCCAGGGACCCTCGATGGAAGGGTCCAGTACGCCCTCCTCCAGCCAGGTGAAGCGGTCGTCGAGCACCTGATGGGTCACCTTCCGATCGCTGTCATCGCTGTTGGACCACAACCGGGTGAACAGTTCCTCGACCCGCACGGTTGCTTGCGCGCAGAAGGCGTCGGCGAGCTGGCGGGCGGTGCCACCCTCCGGATCCCGCTGGGCACGCACGCACACCGCGCTCATGGCGAACAGCTCCGCCCCGATGTCCACGATCCGGCCCAGGAATCGTTGCCGCCGTTCCAGCTTGCCCTGCCAGCGTGACATCCCGTAAAAGGTGTGCCGCGCCAGGCGGCGGCTGGTTCGCTCGATGTAGCGCAGCCGCGGCGCGAGCAGGCCGAACTCGGTGAACGCACCCGGCAGCTGGCCCTTGCCCACCGCCAGGGTCGGCAGCCAGCGGGCGTAGAAGCCACCTGCCTTCGCCGCGGCGCGCGCCTTGCGGGTGAAGTCGGCATCGGGATCGATGATGTCGCCTGCCACCTTCAGATGCGCGTCCACCGCCTCCCGGGCGATCAGCAGGTGCATGATCTCGGTGGATCCCTCGAAGATCCGGTTGATCCGCAGGTCCCGCAGGATCTGCTCGGCGGGCACGCCGCGTTCGCCGCGGGCGGCCAGGGACTCGGCGGTCTCATAGCCCCGACCGCCACGGATCTGCACCAGCTCATCGGCGATCAGCCACGACATCTCCGACCCGTACAGCTTGGCCAGCGCGGCCTCGATCCGGATGTCGGTGCGTTTCGCGTCGGCCAGCTCACTGGACAGCTCCAGCATGGCCTCCAGCCCGTAGGCGGTCGCGGCGATGAAAGCGATCTTGCCGGCGATCGCCTCGTGCTCCCCGATCGGATGACCCCATTGCACCCGCTCCTTCGACCATTCCCGGGCTATCTTCAGGCACCACTTGGCGCTGCCTGCGCAGACCGCGGGTAGCGAGAGCCGTCCGACGTTCAGGGTGGACAGCGCGATCTTGAGTCCCTGGCCCTCCTTGCCGATCCGGTTCTTCTCGGGCACATACACCTGATGGAACCGGGTGACGCCGTTCTCGATGCCCCGCAGGCCCATGAACGAGTTACGGTTCTCCACGGTGATCCCCGGCGACTCGGCCTCCACCACGAACGCGGTGATCCCGCCGCGGTGTCCGTTGCCTTTGGGGACCTGGGCCATCACCACCACCAGGCCGGCCACCACTCCGTTGGTGGTCCACAGCTTGACCCCATCCAGCAGGTAACCATCTGCAGTAGGGGTGGCGGTGGCGTGCAGCCGCGCGGGGTCGGAGCCCACGTCGGGCTCGGTCAGCAGGAACGCGGTGATCTCCCGGGCGCACCGGGGCAGCCAGGTACGCTTCTGCTCCTCGGTGCCGAACATCGCCAGCGGCTGGGGAACCCCGATCGACTGGTGCGCCGAGAGCAGCGCACCCAGGGAAGGGTGCGCCGAGGCCACCAGCATCAACGCCTTGTTGTAGTACACCTGGGACAGGCCCAGCCCGCCGTACTCCGGCGCGATCTTGATGCCGAACGCACCGATCTGCTGAAGACCCTTGATGACCTGGTCGGGAATGCGGCCATCCCGCTCGATGACGTGCCCATCGATCTCATTGATGCAGAATTCCCGCAACCGGATCAGAAAATCCTCGCCCTGCCTGATCGAGGTCGCGTCCCCCCGGGGGTGCGGATGCACCAGATCCAGCCGGAATCGACCCAGGAACAGCTCTTTCCCGAAGCTGGGCCGGTTCCACTGGGTCTCTCGAGCGGCCTCCGCGACCTGTCTCGCCTGCCGCTCGGTGACCTCGCCCTGTTGGTCCGCACTGGTGGTGGCCGTACTTCTGGTGGCCATGGGTGACCTCCCCTTCGCCGAGGTGAACCTACTCGACGGTAATACTCTCCCGGCGCACGCGCACGAGGCCGTTCGGCGCATGTTCAGACGGTCTGTGGTGATCTCCAGCACGGCGATGAACAGCGAGATCAGCCCTCGTTCCGCTCGAACCACTCCGGGGGGTAGTCGCTGGCTTCCGGTGCGTTCATGGTGGCAGGGTGGCCCTGGCTAGGGTCTGGGTGATGATGACCGGATCGGAGGGCTCGACCGAGCGCTGTGTGTGTGGCCATCCTCCCCATCCGCTCCGTTGCCCGTGCGGCTGTCGTGTCTTCATTTCCGCCGGGTCGCACCCTGACCAGTCACGAGGTGGTGCGCTTCCCGCGGTGATCGTGCTGGTGGCGTTCGCGGTCCTGGTCATCGTGGCGGTGGTGGTAGTTGTGGTGCGCATCTGGTAATCCCGTGGAGATGGTTCCCATCAGTAATCCGCGGTCATGAGCAAATCCGCTTCCCCTTGCAGTGGCGGCGATCGCGCCAGTTCCTGCCCGACCAGTTGCGTTTCTTTCCCCCTCGCACCACCGGCACATCCCCCACGGGAAGATGGCGCAGACGGCGAGGTACCACGCGACCCCCAGCATGGCCGCGAGCACGGTCACTGCGGCGACGTTCGGGCCGGTGGCGTTCGCGGCGATGAGAGAGGCCACAGCTGCCTCATCGGCCGGACACGCCGAGGACGCCATCGCTGAAACCGGCGTCCCGCTGCGAGCGATTACCTCGAGTGGTCCGAGCGGGTTATCGGGCTTTGACGACCAGCAGTGCTATGTCGTCTTTGGGTGGATCGGAAGAGAAGTCCCTGGTAGCGGTGCGTAGTGCGGCGGCGATGCTGGCGGCCGGGACGCCGGTGAGCCGGGTGGCCAGCTCGGCGAGCCGGGTACGGCCGAAGAACTCGCCGCCGTTGCGCCGTTCGGTCACCCCATCGGTATAGATCACCATCGCGTCACCGGGTGTCAGGATGTGGCGGGTGGTCCACAATTGCATGTCCTGCACCATTCCGACGGCGGTACCGAATTCGCCGAGGAACTGGGTCGAACTGTCAGCGCGCAGCAGGAGCGGTTGGTCGTGCCCGGCCAGCACCAATTCCACGGCTAGACCCGGCTTGTTCGCCCGTCGCGTGACCAGTGCAGCCGCGAGAGTGCAGAACTGCTGCTCATCGACCGGTTCACCCATGGCATCGTTGAGCAGCCGAATCGCCCGTTCCAGCTGGCACCCATCGCGGACCAGGACCCGCAGCACGTCGCGAACCAGCCCGGTCCGCGCCGCGGCCGGGGCGCCCTTGCCGCAGACGTCTCCACAGGACACCAGCCAGCGCTCCCCGGACAGCGCCAGGACGTCGTAGAAGTCGCCGCCGACGTCGGTGCCCGCGCTGGCGGGTAGGTACGCGGCGGCGAACTCCACCCGCTCGGCCACCGGCAGCGCCCGGGGCAGCAGCGCCCGCTGGAATGCCTGCGACACGCTGACGTGCGCGGCATTGAGCTGGGCGTTGGACAGGGCCAGCGAGGCGCGTCGAGCGACATCGGAGATCAGCGCGACGTCCTCGGGGGTGTGCAACCGTGCCTGCGAGCGGCCCACGGTCAGGGTGCCCAGCGTCGCGCCGCGAGCGATCAGTGGCACCGTGACGCCCTCCACCGGAGTGGTGAAGATGATCGGCCGGGTGCCGAGCAGCGCTTCGTCGATCCGACGTCGCAGTGCCCCTGTATCGGCGCCGTCCGTGCCGTCCAGCCAGGACCGCAACGGCGCAAGAGCGGACTCGTCAGCATGCCCCCACGTTGCTCGGGTGATCTTGCCCAGTTCGTCCACCACATGCACGGCGCACCATTCACCCAGCCTGGGCACCACGATCTGGGGAACGAGCGCAGCGGTGAAGTCCACGTCCAGGGACTGCGCCAGTAGTTCGCTGGTATCGGCCAGATACGTCATCCACGATCTGCGATGGCGGTCGGCGCCCCGCAGCCAGTCGGACTCGATGGCCAACGCGATCCGATGCGCAGAAAGCTCGGCGAGTTCCTCGTCGGCTGCTCTGGGGGTGGGGCACACCACTCGCAGCCGCCCGTGCAAGGGGGCCTCCACCGGCAGCCGAACATCGATCACGGACCGCGTCGAGGACGGTGGCACGGCGGCGGGCCGGGTGTCGGTCTCGCCGTATCTGGCGAGCAGCTGCTCGCCCCTGCCATCCCCGTGGTCCACCGACACGCTCGCGTCGTCGGCCCCGAGCACCTCGCCCAGCCTCCGCAGCAGCTCGGCGACCAGCGAAGGCACGTCGAGCCGTGTGGTCACCTGCTCCGGTATGTGCAGCAGCCACCGGCAGATCTGTGTCTGTGGCCAGTCGCCCGGTGTGGGCGGCGACTCGAGGGCCGCCCCGGTCTCGAGCGCGGGATCGAGTCCCGACGCCGGATCGAGTGCCGACCCAGGGCACCCCGGAGCTTCGAGGCAGAACCACACGACATGACGTCCGGTCGCATCATGCCGCGTACCCCAGCTCGACGCCAGTGCCGCGACCAGTTGCAGCCCGTACCCACCGCTTCGGGGCTGTGCCGCGCCCGGTCCGGTGGCCATGTTGATTTCGAGCGGTACCGGTCCCCGGTCGATCACCTCGACGGTCAACCGAGACTCGTCCACGCTCAGGGTGAGCTCCATTTCGGTACCGGCGTGGCGGACCGCGTTCGAGCACAGCTCCGTGGCCAGCAACAGGGCCACGTCGATCAGGGATTCGAGTCGTGCCTCGGCCAATACGCCACGCAGCAGGGAGCGCGCCACGGAGGGCGAGTGAGGGCTGGGACGGAGCCGGAATCGACGCATCAGGCGACTGGCCACCCACTCAGTCTGCCGAACGGGTATGAGCGGGAGTCGGGCCCTCGCCTTCCCGGTCCGAGCACGGTAGACAGAGCGCGGCGGGCGGGTTTCGGTTCCGTCGGGGCGGGTGCTGCATCATCGCTCAGAGTGGGCGAAGATCGGGTGTCGAAGGAGGGAGTTCGTGGCCGCTGCTCCGCGCGCCGAGCGGTGTTCCGACGAGCGCGCGTCGTCGGACGCGACGTCCACCGTGCTCGCTGAACTTGCCGACGCGCTCGCCCAGGTACGAAGGGGCCATTTCGGGGTGCGGCTGCCGCGGCGCAGTGGGCTGGCCGGGGAGGTGGTCGACCGGTTCAACGAGGTTGTTGCCCTGCAGGAACGGCGCAACCGTGACCTGCTGCGGATCAGCCGGGTGGTCGGGCGCGAAGGCCGAATGCTGGAGCGCCTCGACGAGGAGGCCTTCGATGGTTCCTGGGCCGAGGACGCCCAGGCGGTCAACTCACTCATCGACGATCTGGCCCGTCCGACCAGCGAGATCGCTCGGGTGATTGTCGCCGTCGCCGAGGGCGACCTGTCCCAGCACATGGCATTGGAGATCGAGAACCGACCGCTGCGCGGGGAGTTCCTGCGGATCGGGCGCACCGTCAACACCATGGTCGATCAGTTGTCCTCGTTCGCCGACGAGGTGACCCGGGTGGCCCGGGAGGTGGGTACCGAGGGCAAGCTGGGCGGCCAGGCCGACGTCCGGGGGGTCGCAGGCACCTGGCGGGCGCTCACCGATTCGGTGAACACGATGGCCTCGAACCTCACCAACCAGGTTCGGTCGATCGCGTCGGTGTCCACCGCGATCGCCGAGGGGAACCTGTCCCGGCGGATCACGGTGACCGCCCGCGGCGAGGTCGCCGAGCTCGCCGAGACGATCAACTCCCTCACCGACACGTTGCGGGTCTTCGCCGACGAGGTGACCCGGGTGGCCCGGGAGGTGGGTACCGAGGGCAAGCTGGGCGGCCAGGCGCAGGTGCGGGACGTTTCGGGAACCTGGCGGGATCTGACCGAGAGCGTCAAC
>JBOHHD010000728.1:0-7865 GCA_050700515.1 Pseudonocardiaceae bacterium | reverse complement strand
CCCTGGGATGGGGTCCGTGCCTGCTGTGCGCCGGAATCGGGCTGGTGTCCGGTGCCGCGATCATCCTCCTGCACCGCAGCGGAGCGCTTCCCGTCGGATCGACACCCGCATCCTCCACCCCACCCGGCCCGTCGACGTCATGACGTGCTGGAATTCTGGGTGAATTGTTATGCGGCGCTCACCAGCCGCGGGGCGGGAACGAGATTCAGCCGGCTGACGGCTTCGGCGACATCGTCCGGCCAGATCCACAGTCGGTACGGCGGCGGGACGTCGGAATAGTCCTCCGGACCGTGCAGCGTGCGGGTGCGCATATCGGCGCAGTATCGCTCACGCCAGGAGTGCGCCTCGTCGGTCCGCAACTCCCCGCCTTCGACGATCTTCTTGGTGACGCGGTAGAGTTTTTCCATCGCCCGGTACTCATATGCGGGCAGCGTCTCATCACTCGCCCAGATGCCCCGCCGAGACGCCGCGGCCTCCACAGCGGCCTCGATGAGCAGCGGCAGATCGAGCTCGCCGGGTATCGAGGGGTAGATGACGAACGGCGCGGCCCACCCCGCAGCCAGCAGATCGAGGTTGAAGGTGGCCCGCTCGCGACGGGTCAGCGTGCGCCGTTCGGCCGCTGAGTAGTCCGGTGCTACGTAGGCGAGCAGCCGTCCGTTGTCGTCGAAGGGTTCCGCCCCAATGCGGGTGAAAAGGTTCCGCTTGCTGCCGTTCGGGCGGGTGAGGCGCTGCTCCACGTTGTTCTTCGCGAACGCCGACGCATCATTGCCCTGCTGGAATTGCAGGGTGCCCGCCCGGCCGGTCGCGAGCTTCGGCGCCAGGACCTTACCCAGCCGTGATGAGATCGGCGCGCGGCCCTGCCCGATCCACTCCGCGAGCTGCTGGAACTCCTCGTCGATCTCCCCTGCCCGCTGCGCGCTGCGGGCGGTCACCTCGGGGGTGTCGACTGACAGCATCCGGATCGGCATGCGGATGTTCGGCGTGTCCCCGTCCGTCACGTCGACCAGCGCCCGAGCACCGACCGACTGCAAGTTCACTCCCGCCGGTGACCACATGATCTGGATCGGCTCGATCATGATTCCCTCCCGAATGTGCGCAGCTCCCGACTGGAGGACAATCGACTTCGGGGATTGATACGTTACGTCACCGGGAAGGTAGTCCTCGATCAACGCGGCGGAGGACAGATCATCCGGGATCAACTACTTCGGCCTGGTCGGCGTGCTGCGTCCGGTCGGCGATCCGCCCGCGGAACACAGCGACTGTGGTCTGGCTGTGTTGGTGGGATGGTGACTGGTTCGCCTACGGTTGATCGATGAACACGTCGGTGTCGCGCCGGGTTGCACTGAGCGACGGCGCGGTGCTGTGGACCGAGTCAACGGTCGAGCCAGGCGGTACTGGGCTCGTGCTGGTCCACGGTGGACCGGGCATGTGGGACTACCTGCACCCAGTGGCCACGATGCTCAACGGCGGAATCAGCACCCACCGCTATGACCAGCGAGGCTGTGGGCGGTCGGCTCCGAACGCGGACTACCGCTTGGCTCGCTTCGTCGCCGATCTCGACGAGCTCCGCGAGCACTTCGGCTACGAGCAGTGGTACGTGTTCGGTCACTCCTTCGGGGCCACGCTGAGCCTGGCCTACGCCAGTACTCATCCCGCCCGCGTCACCGGCCTGATCTACTGCAGTGGCGTTGGGCTTGACTGGTCCGCCCACCGCGCGACCTATCAAGCCCGGTCGCGGGTCCGTCTGACCGATGCGCAGGCGGCTCGGCGCGATGAGCTCCAGGAGCGTGATCGGTCGTGGGAGGAAGAAGTGGAGTGGCGCACCATTTGCTGGCTGCCGGGTTATGCCGACCAGGCGCGGGCGCCGACTCTGGCCCGCCAGGTCGCCGCGACTGCCCTGCCGCTGAACCCGGACTGCAACACGGCCATCAATGCCGAGACCAGGCGGCGAAGCCTGGCTGCGGAACGAGCCGAGTGCGACCGGGTCACCGCACCGGTACTGGTGATCCACGGCAGCGCGGATCCGCGCCCCCTCGACGGTGTCCGCACCCTGGTAGGGGCCATTCCCGACGCCGATCTGAAGATTATTCGTGGGGCCGGACATTGGCCCTGGCAAGAGCAACCCCGTGACACCCAGGCGCTCCTCCGGGATTTCATCACCATGACCGAGCCGGTTCCGGCACGGCCGCGGGGCGCGCGTCCGAGGGGGGATGTCGGCACGTAGCCTGACGCCACCTCCTCACCGAGGTTTCGCCCCGGGGTAGCTCCCCGGGGCATCGGTGAGGGGAGGTCGTTCACGGACATGGACCCCGAGGAAGCGCGCACGATCGGTCGGCGGTTGAAGCAGATCCGCAATGCGCGGGGCAAGTCCCAGGAAGCGATCGCCTCGGAGATCGTCGCCCTGGCCAACGCGCTGGAGATCGCGCCGTATGAGTTGACCAGGTGCCCGGAGCCAGCACCCGGCAACGGAGAAGGCGCGCGGGTGAAGGCGGTGCGTCGGGCGCTGATTACGGCCGGTCGCGACGATCCTGCCGGACAGGTAGTGCCGGTGGAGGTGCTGCAGAGCCGGGTGGAAGCGCTGACCGCCGCTCAACGCGAATGTCGCCACGACCAGGCCGGCCATGATCTACCTGAACTGATCCGGGACCTGCATACCAGCCTGGCCGCCGGTCGAGGCATCGGTGAACTGCTCAAGGTGGCGGTATTGCTGCATGTGCAAGGCACCCATGGGTGGCTCAGTCACCTGGGTGCGTCATCCGATCTAGGCTGGCAGGCGGCCTTATTGGCGCGGCAAGCGGCTCGGGAGCGCGGCGGGTCCGCTCTCCTTGGCCTCGCCGCGTTCGGCGCGGCGAACGGGCTATTGGCGGCTGGGGAATTCGCCGAGGCGCGAGCAGAGCTGAACTCGGTGACCAGGCCCACGAACAGTCCCGAGTCGATACAGCTGGCGGGGATGCTTGCGCTGTCCCATTCCCTGCTAGCGGATACGCGATCCGGCGATGTCGAAGCTGCGCTGGACTACGCCACGGAACTGGGCGTGCGCACCGGGGAAAGCAATGCTTACCAACGGGGGTTCGGGCCAACCAGCGTCGGGGTATGGCGCATGGCGGTCGCGCTAAACCCACGACTACACCCGGGCCGCCAGCATCACGGAGAGATTGCGGCCTCAGTTGCTTTTGGTAGCTACCCGCCAAGCGGCGTACTGGGCCGACTACGGCCGGGCGCTGGCCCGGCTATGGGCCGCCAGGACGACGCCGTAGAGGCGCTGCGCCGAGCGGAATTGATCTCACCTGCTCGCGTGCAACGTCACCCATTCACCCGTGACGTCCTCGCCGAGCTGCTTCCCCGCATCCGCCGGGACTCCCCGGCCGGACGGGAGCTGCGCAGGATGACCTACCGAGCCGGTCTGCCCGTATAGCAAATTCGACGAAGCTTGCAATGCTGTAAGACTTCTTGCCCTCCACCCATGACTATCAGCGCTGTCGACACCGGTCATCCCCCACGGCCGGGAGCGGCGGCCTGTCCCGGCCGTGCATAGCTGGCCACGGCCGGGACGGGTCCCACACCGTGAACTGGGCATGGAGCGATCAGGCGGGACGGACACCGTAGGGGCACCCGAGGAAGAGCTCGATGCGTCGCGCGCGTCGGGGTGTTGCGGGCGGATGCCGTCCCCGATGCACCTGACGGAGCTGGAAGAGACGCTCTCGCAACGCCGGGCACTGGCACGACGTGGCGAGGAAGTCGCCTGTGGCTGGCTGAAGGACAAGTACGGGCTATCCTGGTAGGTCCTCCCCACCGTGCTGATCGACATGATCAGCGACCCGGACACGGAGAAGGCGAAGCGGGTCACCGAGGCAATGCTCGCGATGACCAAGTTCGACATCGCCGCACTCCAGAAGGCCCACGCGAGGCAATAAGAGACCCGCGCAGCAGCTGGCCAGACCACAGATCTCGCGATCAGAGGGCCTTCGTTAGCCGAATCAGCCGGGACAACTCGCGGACACCTGGCCACCCGGTCACAGCAGATCCTCACGGGTGCACTCCGCCGCTCATAGCTACCGCCCACGAGCAGCATTGATCATACCCCATCTGAACGTAACCCGCCTCGCACACTCCCCTAATACCGGCCTGCCTACACACCCAGTAACCAACCCGATCAAACAATCTTAAAAAGCGCGAAACTCAAGTGATAACAGGAGGGCCACTATGGCAATTGCCGCCGAGGTGGTTGTGACGAGCAATGCGACTCGTTGGAGGCGGAAACTTGCTATCGTTGAGTTGATAGAGGTAACCGATGAAAGGATTGCTCGCAATTGCTGCTCAGTATTGCGCAACCGACCGACCTTTCTGACCTGACTCGCAAAGAGTTGGTCCCAGAAGTTGGTTGGCATGCTGTGGTCGCGGAGAACTTCCTCATGGTAGCCAAACGCTTCAAAGTCCAATTGTCGGCGCCGCAGTAGTGCTGCGATCTTGTTTTTGCCTTCGTCGTCGCCGATGTCGGCCGCGAGGCTGCTGACGTCAAGACTGTTGGTGAGTAAGGAGTCGCGCAGGCGCCGACTACTGGCTATCATCCTGCTGCGGTGCGTGCGACGTGCTAGGTCGCGTATTTGAGCGTTGGCAGCTTCGTGGCGCTGCAGTAGCGCGCTAATTGAAAGGGCCACGAGAACGCTCCAAAACTCGCGATCTTCGAGCGCATTCAAGATGCTGTCGACGGTTCGACCCGAACCGTATCCACGCAGAACCTCGTCCGGAAGCACTGTGGCGTATCGCCCTGCAAGCGTGTATCGGTCATCGCTGTTTGGCAGCCATAGGGGCTCGCGTTGTGGATGCAGAGTCAGGCCGGGGAACTCCGTGCAGCGCCAACTGCGATGTGCTGGCCCAATGTTTAGTGCTCGCAGGAAGTGTCCGGTAGTTTTGTCCGCCGTCGCCGGTTCTGCTAGTTCTGTGAGCAGCAGGCTCACCGTAGGGTGTCGACGCGGGGTTAACGTCACAAAAGAGCCACACAGACGATGACCAAGCCAAGCGCTCGCCTCTCCAATAAGACGCTCTCGTTCGTCGGCAAGCGCCAGCTCTTTCCAATAATCTTCCGTAGCGACGATGCGTCGGCTATTTTTGCGAACGAATCGAGGGCCTGACCTGTCTGCAAGAATCTCCATCAACCGCTCTTGCGCGGCGGCGGCCACATCAAAAGCCACAATGACCACAGTTATAGTGGGGCTTACCGGGATGGCCGACACCGCAACCCGTGAGAAATCAGACGACAGGCGGTCGACTGCAGAGTTGAGGTCGTAACTACTGTGGTCCAGCTTGTTACGGAACGTGGCGATTTGTCGCCATCCTCGTTAATGTATCCCGAGTGTGCCGGCGCATCCAGCCGGTTCGGCGAATTTGTGATGGAAGGTCACTGAAGCTCGATGGCGTGAATACCTCCGCGAGCCAAATTCGCGGGAGATGGATGCGCTCTTCGTCTGGAATTCGGAGTCGATGGTCCCACTTGCTAGCTCTCAACTTTTGCCAATCAAGTTCCCAGTACTTGTGCAGCCACTGTTGCAGTGCAATTAGTACGGGTTCGAGAAGGCTGAATCGAGGGTGCCGCCAAACAAAACGCCGCAGATGGTGAACCCAATCCTCCGGCGTGCTGTACCACCTTCGCTTCAACTCGGGCGTGGTTTCAGTCGATGATGGCTGCTGAGGAGACTCCGACACGTCGATATTCTACTATTATAGATAGGTTCGCCCGCGCGACGTCCCTAGCCTTCTATCCCGCGCGACCGACCACCAACGACTGAAGGTGACCGGGGAACTGGCCACTGCGTCCGCCAAGGTCATCGGCACTGCGGGCAACCGTCCGCAACCTGCTGCAGCTCTTGATCTTGAGTCATAGGGGCGTTGGTTTGGCTGGACCGTCCCTGGGCCGTTAGGCGTCGGACAGTCGTGAGAACTCCGAAAACTGACGAGAGCGTTTCCGCAGTTCACGGTCACTGCACCACCGTCCGGGTGCAGGTCCCGAAAGGTGAGGCGGACGAGCTGGCCTGTAAGCCGGATCCTGTGCACCGGTGGCCTTGCGACGTCCCGGGCGGCGGTCATCCATCTAGGCCTGCCGTTGCCGGCAGGCTCATGCGGCCTACCCGCAGGCATCGGGCGGGCCACCCTCGATCGCCTGCGCAGCGCGCCGTGGGCCGGCACGCCTCTTGGCCTTGCTCCGGGTGGGGTTTACCGAGCCGTCCCGGTCACCCGGGACGCTGGTGGTCTCTTACACCACCGTTTCACCCTTACCCCAGCCCCGTCGATCTCTTGGGGCGAGGCGGTCTGTTTTCTGTGGCACTGTCCCGCAGGTCACCCCGGGTTGCCGTTAACAACCACCCTGCCCTGTGGAGTCCGGACTTTCCTCGGCGGGCTCGTTTCCGAGCCCGACGCGACCGCCCAGCCAGCTCGTCCGCCCCGTTAGCATAGATCGCTGCGCACCTGGTTAGCGTGGCGCCTCGTGCAGCCCGGTGAGCTGGCCCTTCTGGTTGTGGCGGGTGTGCTGGCAGGAGTGGTCAACGCGGTGGCGGGCGGCGGATCGCTGCTGCTGTTCCCGGCGCTGCTGGCGGTGGGCTTTCCCCCACTGGCGGCGAATGTGACCAACTCGGTCGCTCAGTGCCCCGGCTACGTCGGGGTGGCGCTGGGCAGCCGCCCTCAGCTGGTCGGCCAGCGCAGCCGAGTGCTGTCGACCGCGGGTGTCTCGGTGCTGGGCTCGCTGGTGGGCAGCCTGCTGCTGCTGGTGCTGCCCGCTGAGGTGTTCGACGTGACAGTGCCCGCGCTGGTGGCGGGCGCCAGCGTGCTGCTCGGGATGCAGCCGTGGCTCACCCGGTGGATCGGTGAGCCCGATCCCGAGGCCCCGGACCGTCGGGGGATCCTGTTGCCTGCGGTGTTTCTCGCCGCAATCTACGGCGGCTACTTCGGCGGGGCACTGGGCATCATCCTGATCGTGGTGCTCGCGCTGAGCACACCCGACGATCTGCGCCGGCTCAACGCCGTCAAGGGCGTCCTCTCGCTGATCATCAGCGTGATCAGCGTGGTGGTGTTCGCGATCGGTGCACCGGTGAGCTGGCTGGCCGTGGCGTTGCTCGCCCCGACGACTCTGGTAGGGGGCTTCCTCGGGGCCAAGCTCGCGGGACGGCTACCCGCGTCGGTGTTGCGGGTCACGGTAGTCACGGTAGGTCTGGCGGTGTCGGTCTATCTGGTGATCCGGTGAAAAGTGCCTGGTTGTGTAGAACCACACCTTGCCGTCCGTCAGGGATTGGCGTCCGGCCTGACCCCTCTTGCAGACCGGCTCGGTCGGCCCGCTCCGAAACCGTCCGGCGTGGTGATGGTTCTTGTGATGGCGTCAGCGAGGAAGCCGAGGGCCTTGGCATCGGCCTGGGCCCCTTGAAACAGCTGGACCAACCGGTCCAGTTCGAGCAGATCTACCGCGATGGCGACGGTCTCGTTCTGGACTAATTCCCGGAACCGGAACACCACCCACTGCTCAGCCGGAATGAACTCGCACTTGATCAGAGTCCCAACACGCAGCAGCATGTACACCACGTCGGAGCTGCGACGGCTCACTGCGCCGCTCCTGGCCAGGAGCGGGAGACGGGGTACGGCGTCACGGCGGCTCTCCCTCGGTTCGGTCAGAGATTCGGCCACAAGCGTGAACGACTATCGACGCCAAGCAGGGGACTTCTTCGCCGCAGGACAGGACATCTAAGGACGTCTTGCTAGGGGGTGTACCTCATACCCGAAAAATCGGCACAAGATCGCCGTCATCTTGCACGAGGCCGAGAGCTATCTGTGGCCCAACGCGCTCGATGCCGAGACGAGTGCCGCGGTAGCCGAATCCGAAC
>JBOHHD010000727.1:0-2621 GCA_050700515.1 Pseudonocardiaceae bacterium | reverse complement strand
GCCCTGGGTGGGCGCTCGTCGGTGACGCGGGCGTGCACAAGGACCCGATCACGGCACAGGGCATCACGGCCGGTGATGGCCCCGCATCAACGTCGATCATCTCAACGAGGTCGTTACTTCAGCGCCGTCAGTTCAGCTGCCGACCCTGATGAAGTCGGCGGGAACCTTGGGGATCTGGTTCTGCGCGTCGAACTCGTAAATGCCGTAGGAACCTGAGCTCCGCTCGCCTGCGGGGGTGAAGTCCAGCGTGCCACTGACACCATCGTAGTCGACGTTACCGCCGCTGGCGATGATCTCCTTGCAGTCGGCGAAGGTGGTGCATTTCTCGCCTTCCTGAGTGATCCCGTTGATCTCCGAAGCGATGTCCACACCCCTGGTCGATTTCGCCTGCTCCGCAGCCAATGCGATGAGCATGACGGCGTCATAGGCCTCAGCGGCGTAGACGAAGTCCACCAGAGCAGGATCCTGAGCCTGCAAGCGCTGCTGGAAATCAGCTGACAACTCAGTCGCCGGGGAGGTCCCCTTCATACCTTCGAGCAAACCAGGCGGCAGACCCGCCCCGGTCTGGTTGCTGGTATTGCCATCGGTGCCATAGACCTGCTTCTGAGCGGGTCCGATCTGCACCTCACTCATCCGGGTGAGGATCCTCGTCGACTCGTCGAAGCCGATCACCGCTATCGCGTCGGGGTCGAACTGCTTGATGTCGTCGATCTCGGTGTTGTACGAGGTCGCGTTCGGATCGTAGATAATCTTTTGGATCTCGCCCTGGGGGATGCCGGCATCCCGCAGGTTCTCCTCGGTCTCGTCGGCCAGCCCGCTGCCATAGGCATCGTTGCGGGCCAGGATGGAGACCCGCTGCGCCCCATCCGTGCTGATCAGCTGTGCCAGCGCCTGGCCCTGCAACACATCCGGCGGTGCGGTCCGGAAGTACAGGCCCCTGTCCTGCCAGCAGGTGAACTCATCGGAGGTGTTGGCCGGAGAGAACTGGACCACGCCAGCTCCGGTGATCTTGTCGATGACCAGCTTGCTCACTCCGGAAGCGGCGGCACCGATGATCACCTGAGTGCCCTGACCGAGCTGGCGGTCCACTGTCTGGTTCGCTGTGTCGGTCTTGTCGTCACCGGAGTCGCCGGGGAGGTGGGTGACGTCGCTGCCGAGCACACCGCCAGCCGCATTGATCTCCTCGACCGCCACGTTGACCGCGGCGAACTCGGGCGGGCCCAAGATGGCCAGGCTGCCGGTCTCGGGGAGCAATGAACCGATCCGCAACGGATCGGTACTCGGATCCCCGCTCGCCGTGGCCTGGGGCGGCTCACATTCTGTCGTGGCCGCACCGCTGGTAGTCGGCTGCTCCGCGCCGGGCGCCGCGGTATTGCCATCACTACCACCGGACCCGCAGCCGGCCACGACGACCGACAGGGCTCCGAAAAGTGCTACCGCGCGGAGCGCTGTGCGCTGCGCCATGCATGTCTCCTTTGAACGACGGGCCTGCGGGAGGCCAACTGCGGCAACCCACTCGGTCACCAGACCGTAATCCTTCAGGCGGGGAAATAGACACGATCAGTCGCTTATCGTGACGAAGATGTGATTCGTCCACTCCCCCGAGCATCCACGCAACGCCGGTCACTGCTACTGAGTGTGACAGGAAACAGCTGTAACTCAGGACAGATTCTCGATGACCGCCTGCGCCACCACCTTCATGGTGGTCCGTCGATCCATGGCATTCCGCTGGATCCAGCGGAATGCCTCGGGCTCGGTCAAACTGTGCTGAGCCATCAGCAAGCCCTTGGCGCGCTCGACTGTCTTGCGGGTCTCCAACCGGTCCGCGAGACCGGCCACCTCGGTCTCCAGGGCGACCAGTTCCCGGAACCGCGAAACAGCCAGCTCCACCGCGGGCACCAGATCCCGGCGACCGAAGGGCTTGACCAGATAAGCCATGGCACCGGCGTCACGTGCCCGTTCCACCAGCTCCCGCTGGCTGAAGGCGGTAAGGATGACGATCGGAGCGATCCGTCGCTCCGCGATGATCGACGCTGCGTCGATGCCATCCATCTTCGGCATCTTCACATCCATGATCACGACATCGGGGCGCAGCCGTTCGGCCAGCTCGATCGCCTGCTCTCCGTCCCCCGCCTCACCGACAACGGCATAACCCTCCTCGCGAAGAATTTCCACGAGGTCCAGACGGATCAAGGCGTCGTCCTCGGCGACGAGCACCCTGTGCGCGATGCGGGCCAGATCGGGCTCCGTGGGCTGAGGACTCGCTTCGACCTGCTGGGTCACCGCAGACCTCCCGTCCGTACACACCGATGCGATGAGCTGAAGGATAGCGCGCCGGCCACCCGCTGGTGGCTGTCCACCCAGCCCGTACAGTGATCCCCGCGACAGGATCCAGCAGCTCGCATGGCATCCTGCGCACGCTCGCCCCCGTAGCCCAACCGGCAGAGGCAACGGACTCAAAACCCGTCCAGTGTGGGTTCGACTCCCACCGGGGGCACTCTTTCGGGCAGGTAGTAGGTCTGACGAGGTAGGGGTTGATCACGATACGAAGATCATATCCCCCTGATCCCTATTCGATGATCGACTCACCGAGGCCCCTGTGGCGGATGTGCCGACAACAA
>JBOHHD010000726.1:0-5722 GCA_050700515.1 Pseudonocardiaceae bacterium | reverse complement strand
ATCACGGTGACCACGTCGGTCACGGCGCAGGGGAGAGGTTCAGTTGAGCGTGCTTGGCGAAGAGGAGATCGGGAGTGGTTACGTCGATAATGCGAAATTTTGGATCACGATCATCCGGGAACGACTTGATCGCTATCGGTCGGAACTTACTGACGGAGCAGTACTCGGTGCTATCGGTCCCAGCGATGGATTAACGATTCTAGACGCTGCATGCGGCGAGGGTTATCTGTCTCGTTTACTGGCTCAACGAGGCGCCCGAGTTGTTGGTGTCGATACCTGCGCAGAGCTTGTGGAATCAGCCCGAGCACTTGCCCGTGAATCAGGTCTCGACGCCGACTACCACCTGCGTCGCGTCAACGACCTGCCGATTGCCGATGGTCACTGCGACGTCGTTGTCTGCAACCACTTGATCAACGATCTCCACAACGTATCCGGCCCATTTCAAGAGTTCGCTCGGGTGACCCGGGAAGGAGGTCTTCTGGTGATCCTCATGCTGCACCCGTGCTTCTACGGTCCCGATGGTGAGCGATCCGTGATGCGCAGCTCCTTCACCCCCGATGAGTACTTTCGAATTCGCACCGTTGAACAGCATTTCGATGTCGCGGGGAAAGTATCACCGGCGCCGGTGAAGATGTGGTTTCGGCCGCTGGAAGATTATGTGGCAGAACTTCGCGAGGCGGGATTTCTCATCACTTCGCTGGCCGAGCCACACCCGTCGGCCGAGCGGTTGGCTGCGGACCCGTGGTGGCGGGAGAACTTCGTTCGGCCGCTGTTCCTGCTGATTGTGGCGCAGCGGGGGCCACGGAGCCGCGCGACGTCGGCGTCGGGCAGCCACTAGTGTCACGACTGTGATCGAGTGGTTGCAGTGTCGGCTGGACCGGGTGCATGAAGTTGATCAGGCTGTTTCGCGGTGGATCGGGAAGCGGCCGCCCAGCGCGCTGGACGCCACGATGAAGGGGCTGAGCACTGCGGCGAACCACAGTGTGCTGTGGTTCGCCATCGCTGCGGTGCTGGCTTCTCAGAAGGGGGCGACCCGGCGCGCTGCGCTGCGCGGTGTCCTCGCCATCGCGGCGACGAGCTTCACGGCGAACGCCGTGCTCAAGCCGCTGATGCCGCGACGCCGCCCGCCGGCCAAGGAACTGCCCGCCTACCAGGTATTACCCGACCCACCGACGTCGTCGTCATTTCCCTCCGGGCATGCCGCATCCGCGGCGGCGTTCACCACGGCTGTCGCGATGGAGTGCCCGAGGGCGGGTTTGGCCATCGCTCCGCTGGCCGCCGCGGTGGCTTACTCCCGGGTGCACGTCGGGGTGCACTGGATGTCCGACGTGGTGGTAGGGGCGGCGGTCGGTTCCGGTATCGCGCTGAGCACCCAGCGCTGGTGGCCGGTGCGGACGACCGATGAAGCCCTGGCGCGGCAGCAGGACGACGCGCCGGTGCTACCGGAAGGAGCCGGTTTGGTGCTGGTGGCGAACCCGCGATCCGGTGACCCTACGCACGACCCGGCCGACGAGGTGGCCGAGGCGCTACCGGCCGCCACTGTGCTGCGGGCGGAGGAGGGGGTGGACCTTCATGATCAGCTCGAGTCCGCTCTCGCGGCCGGTGACGGCACGGCGCGGGCCGTCGGTGTCGCCGGCGGTGACGGGACGGTGGCCGCTGCGGCGGCGGTCGCGGGTCGGCGGGGCTTGCCGTTGGTCGTGGTGCCGGCCGGCACGCTCAACCACTTCGCTCGTGACGTCGGGGTTTACGACCTGCAAGAAGCCGTCGACGCCACCCAGGCCGGGGAGGCAGTCGCGGTGGACCTCGGTGTGGTGGAGATTCACGGCGCCGGGCAGACACCGCACACTCGGCATTTCCTCAACACCGCCAGCCTCGGCGGCTACTCCGATCTGGTGCGGTTGCGGGAGAAGTGGGAGGGCAGGTGGGGGAAGTGGCCGGCGTTCGCGGCTGCGCTGTTCACCTCGTTGCGTCATGCTGCCCCGCTGCGAGTACGGCTGGACGGAAAGGAGCTGCGACTGTGGTTCCTGTTCGTCGGCAACGGGCCGTACCACCCGCGCGGCATGGTGCCTGCCTGGCGGTCGCAGCTGGACTCCGGACTGCTCGACATCCGCTATCTGCGCGCGGACCGGCGGTTCTCCCGGACCCGTGCGATCACCGCGCTCATGTTGGGCGCGCTGCACCACACCCGGACCTACGTGCAGCGGGAGGCGCCCGCACTGGAGGTAGAACTGATGGGCGATCACGCCTCACTGGCCACCGACGGGGAGATCCTGGACGAGGCCGGTCGGTTCACCTTCCGGGTCGCCGAGCGCCCGATCGCGGTGTATCGGCGCCGCGAGGAGAACTGGCCTGACCGTTCACGACCCTACCTTCCCTGGTAGACCGCTCAGCGGAGGGTGTCTTTCGGAAGGCCCGTTCCAGCGCGGCCAGCCGATCGGCGACCGGCTCCTCGGTGATGACCAACTCCCGGGCGTAGACCCGCAGCAGATCGTGGTAGCGGTAGCGCGGCACGCCGGCGTCATCGAGCCCGGTGATGTCGAGTAGCTGCGCGTCCACCAGGGCATCCATCAGATCTTCGGCCCTGGACTGGGGGATATCGAGCAGTGCCGCGCACACCCAGGCGGGGAAGTCGGGTGCGTCCAGCAGGCCCAGCCGTCGGAATGCCCTTCGCGCCGCCTCGTCCACGCTCTGGTAGCTCAGCGCGAGGCTGGCGCGCACGTCTAGACCATTGACTGTCAGCTCGTCAAGACGGTGGCACTCATCGGTGAGATCGGTCGCGAGCCGGGCCAGCCGCCAGCGTTGCCGGGCGCTGAGCCGGACCCCGGCGATCCGGACGGCGAGGGGCAGGAATCCGCACAGCCGGACGATCTCCTCGGCCATGGCGAGCTCGTCGGTCACCCGTTGCGGCCCGGCGACCCAGGCGAGCAGCTCGACTGCCTGCTCGGGTTCCAGGACGTCCAGCTCGATCCGCTGGGTGCCGGACAGGCCGACGAGCCGAGTGCGGCTGGTGATCAGCACCGCACAGCCGGGCGTGGCCGGCAACAGCGGCCGTAGCTGCTGCTCATCGGCGGCGTTGTCGAGCAGGATGAGCAGACGCCGATTGGCCAGCCTGCTGCGATACAGTGCGGCGCGCTCCTCGACGTCGTCGGGCACCGCCGTGACATCCACTCCGAACGCCCGTAGGAACCGGCCCAGTACCTGTGCCGCGTCCAGTGGCCGAGTCTGCATTCCCCGCAGGTCCACATAGAGCTGTCCGTGGGGGTAGTGACCACGTAGCTGATGTGCGGCGTGGACGGCCAGCGCGGTCTTTCCCACGCCTGCCTTCCCGGTGATGGTGGTGACCGGGGCCGTTCCGGTCCGATCTGCGCCGGCGAGCAGGTGCTGGGCAATTCCGGCGAGCTCGGCATCGCGCCCGATGAACTCGGTGATGTCGGGCGGCAGCTGCGCGGGCGGAGCGGGCGCCGTGCTGGTCCTCAGGGCGGGGTCGCCGGTCAGGACGGCCTGCTCCACCCGGCGTAGTTCGGGCCCGGGTTCCACCGCGAGCTCGTCGAGCAGGGCGGCCCGGGTGCGGTGGTAGACGCCCAGTGCCTCGGCCCGCCTGCCCCCCTGGTAAAGCGCGGTCATCAGCAGCCCCTGCAGCCGCTCGCGCAGCGGATGACGGGTGGCCAACTCGCCGAGTTCCGGCACGATCGGCCCGCCGTGGCCGCAGGCGAGCTCGGCGGCGTAGAGCTCCTCCAGAGCGACCAACCGCAGTTCGGTCAACCGGTCGATCTCCGCGCGCACCTGCGGCACCTCGGCCACATCGCCGAACGGATCGGAGCGCCAGAGCCCGAGCGCGGTGCGCAGTAGCCTCGCCGAGCGGGCCGGATCCCCGGCGACACCGCTTTCGGCGAGCATGGTCTCGAATCGCTGCGCATCCAGCTCGCCGGGCTGGAGCCGAAGCGTATAACCGCCGTACTCGAATCGGATCCGCGTCCGGTCGCCCAACGTCCGGCGCAGCCGGTGGATGTGCAGCTGGAGTTTCTTGGCCGCGCGCGGATCACGCCGACCGGCCCACAGCGTGTCCACCAGCACGTCCACCGGAACCGAGGTGTTCCCCCGAGTCAGCAAGATGGCGAGCAGGGTGCGCGGCATCTTCGCGGTCAACGGGGTCGACTGTCCTCCCGCTCGCACTCGAAGCGGGCCGAGGACCTCGAACTCCATCCTGCACCCCCTGGGTTCAAGGGTAGGGGGCTGGGGGCGGACCCCTCGGTCGAGAGGTGGGGAAGTCAGCCGAAAGCAGCCAGGACCGGTGCCCTCTCCTCTGCCCGATGATCAGGGCAGAGGTCGGGCACCAGCGTGGCTCCTACCGCCGGAGCCGTGCCGCGAAGGCGATGAGCCCTGCACCGGCGAGCACGGTGGCAAGTACCGCCGTCAATCGTCGTGCAGGCGATCTGGTGAGATTCCGGCTCACGTTGTGTCTCCCCCTCAGGTTCACGGCAAGATCACGATGGTTCGTGCTTGTCCGCTCGGAGCAGGGTGACACGACCCGGTTTCCGTTCGCTTTCCTGCGCTGGGGGCTGGCGGAACCGTAGCCGTCGGGGGGTGTCTGTCAAGGTGGAGACCATGGTCGATATTTCCCGCTCCTCGCTGTTGTCCTGGACGGTCATCACCCCGCTGCTCGCGATGGTGACGTTGGCACTGACCTGGGAACGCGACCTGGGGACCGGGCTGGTGATCGTAGTGGCGGTGATCCTCGCCGGCGCGGTGCTGGCGGCGGTGCACCACGCCGAGGTGGTCGCGCACCGGGTGGGGGAACCGTTCGGATCGTTGGTTCTGGCGGTGGCGGTCACCGTGATCGAGGTCGCCTTGATCGTCACCATCATGATCTCCGGGGGTCCGGAAACCGCCTCGCTGGCGCGGGACACCGTCTTCGCCGCAGTCATGATCACTACCAACGGGATCGTCGGGCTCTCGTTGCTGCTGGGTGCGCTGCGTTATGGGGTGACGTTGTTCAATCCCGAGGGCAGTGGTGCGGCGTTGGCGACCGTGGCCACGCTGGCCACGGTGTGTCTGGTGTTGCCGACGTTCACCACGAGCCAGCCCGGTCCGGAGTTCTCCCCCGGGCAACTGACCTTCGCCGCGATCGCTTCGCTGGCGTTGTACGGGATGTTCGTGTTCACCCAGACGGTGCGTCACCGGGACTTCTTCCTCCCGATCACCTCCGCCGGAGTTACCGTCGACAAGGTCACCGCTGAAGTCGAGGTGCACGCCTCGCCGCCTACCGGATGGGCGGCCGTGCGGAGTCTCGGCCTGCTGGTGGTGGCGCTCGTCGCGGTCGTCGGGCTCGCGAAGGTGGAGTCCCCGGCGATCGAGGCCGGTGTCGAGGCCGCGGGCTTCCCACCCTCCTTCGTCGGTGTCGTGATCGCCCTGTTGGTCCTGCTGCCGGAGACCCTCGCCGCGGTGCGGGCCGCTCATCGAGAGCGGATTCAGATCAGCCTCAACCTCGGTTACGGATCGGCGATGGCAAGTATCGGACTGACCATTCCGGTGATCGCGCTGGCCACGTTGTGGCTGGAAGGGCCTTTGCTGCTCGGTCTCGGTCCGGTCCAGATGGTGCTGCTCGCGCTTACCATTGTGGTCAGTGTGCTCACCGTGGTCCCGGGCCGGGCGACCCGGCTCCAGGGCGGCGTGCACCTCGTGTTGCTGGCCGCGTTCCTGTTCCTCGCCGTCAACCCCTGAC
>JBOHHD010000725.1:0-3903 GCA_050700515.1 Pseudonocardiaceae bacterium | reverse complement strand
GGCGGGGGCTCGGTACGAGGCCCTCGCCGGGGAAATCGACCGTGGTCTGCGCTTCATGTCCGCCAGTGGCGTGGACGATTCTTCGCTGCACTCCACCGAGATCTATGCCAGCCATGAGGCGTTGGTGCTCGATTACGAGCGGGCCATGCTGCGCCTGGACAACACCGCTGAGGTACCGAAGCTCTACGACCTGTCTGCGCACTTTCTCTGGGTGGGGGAGCGGACTCGCGCGCTGGACGGGGCGCATATCGCCTTCGCCGAATTACTGGCCAACCCCATCGGGTTGAAGCTGGGCCCCGGCACCACGCCCGATCAGGCCGTGGAGTACGTCGAGCGGCTCGACCCGCACGGCATCCCCGGCCGGCTCACCCTGATCTCCCGGATGGGGGCCCAGCGGGTGCGCGACGTGCTGCCGCAGATCGTGGCTAAGGTCACCGCCTCCGGGCATCAGGTGATCTGGCAGTGCGACCCGATGCACGGCAACACCATCGAGTCCACCACCGGGTACAAGACCCGGCATTTCGACTGGGTGGTCGATGAAGTGCAGGGCTTCTTCGAGGTGCACCACGCGCTCGGTACCTATCCCGGCGGAATCCACGTGGAACTCACCGGCGAGGACGTCACGGAATGCCTCGGTGGCGCTCAGGACATCTGTGACGCCGACCTGTCCGGTCGCTACGAGACCGCTTGCGACCCGCGGTTGAACACCCAGCAGGCGCTGGAACTGGCTTTTCTCGTCGCCGAAATGCTGCGCAGTTGACGGGGGTCGCACCGGTCAGCCGCTCACATCCGTCAGATCAGCATCTGTCAGGTCTCAGAGCGTCAACAATCGGATGGAGGTCCCGGGGCGGACGTCCCGTCCGGCCCGGGGGGACTGTGCGACCACTCGGCTTGAACCGTTCCCGAAGAACTGGTTGACGTCACTGTCCAGGCCCGCTTCGGTAAGTGCTCGGCGGGCCTGGTCAAGCGGTAGACCAACCACATCGGGCACTACTACCCGAGTAGCTACCTGTACCGTCACCGCGTTGTCCGCCGGGTCCACCAGCGACCCCGCTTCAGGCCGCACGGACAGCACGGTCGCGCCGGGCTGATCCATGCCGTTATCACGCTCCCGCGGCTCGAACCCGGCATCTCTCAGGGCGGCCAGCGCTTGTTCCCGAGGCTGCCCGACCACCTCGGGCACGACCAGCGCGGTGCTCACCAGCAGGGTGACATCCTCGCCTCGACTGCTCTCCTCGCCTGCCGTCGGGTCGGTTGCGATTGCCCGTCCACCGGGGATCTCGCCGTCGAAGTCGCGGCGCACCCGGGCGGTCAGCCCCGCTCGGTCCAGCGTCGCGATCGCCTCGGTTTCGGGCAGACCCCGCACGTCGGGAACGGTGGTCGGGGCAGGTCCCCTACTGATCACCATCGTCACCGGCGTTCCCACGGTGAGCATGGTGCCTGCCGTCGGCTGCAACCCGATCACCGTGCCCAGGGGCACGGTGTCATGGAATTCCGCCGTAGTCGGGTCGCTGCGCGGGCTCAGATCGGCCTCGACCAGCTTGCGCTCGGCATCGTCGAGGGGCGTGCCCACCGCAAGGTCGGGCACCACCGGGCGACCCAACGAAAGCAGTACGGTGACGTCGGAGCCGCGCACAGCACGGTTGCCCGGCTCGGGATCGGTGCGAATCACTGTGCCGGCCGGGACGGAATCATGATGATCTTCGGTTATCGCGGCGTCCAGATCGGCTTCGGCCAAGGTGGCCTCCACCGTGGTGCCCTGGAGCCCCGCCAGGTCCGGTACCACCGTCCACCGGCCGCTGCCCAGCCACCACGCTGCCGTCCCCACCAGGGCCGCCAGCAGCAGCACGACCACGAACCAGGTGATGAAGATGCGCCGGTCGCGAGCACGCTGGCGTTGGTAGGGATCGTCGCCAGGAAGCAGGTTTGCGGCGTGGGGTGAGGGGGGGGCGTCGTGCCGGCTGGCCGGTCCACCGGTCGGCACCGGTGCTCTGAGCAAGGCGCGGGTGCCCCGCGGCCCGTGCTCTGCGGGAGGGGTCGCCACCGCCGTACGGGCACCCCCCGAACCCCTCGCACGGACGACCGAGGAGCGGTCGTGTGCCGCTGCGACGCCGACCGGCACGGCGGCGGGCACCGGCACCGGGATCTGCTCGATCCCCAGTTCGGCACGCACCTGGCGCAGTGCGAACAAGAAGGCCGAGGCGTCCGGAGGACGGGCCGTCCGGTCGCGGCGGGTGGCCTGCACGATCAGATCATTGAGCGGGGCGGGCACCGGGGTGCCCACCGTCGCCGGCGCCGGCATGTCGTCGTTGACGTGCCGGTAGGCCACCGACAACGCTGTCTGCCCGGTGTACGGCGGTGCCCCGGTGAGCATCTCGAATAGCAGCACGCCGATGGCATAGACATCGCTACGCGGATCTGCCGTGCCGGTCACCACCTGCTCGGGTGACAGGTAAGCCACCGTGCCGAGAATGAGGTCACCGGTGCTGCCGCTGCCCTCCGCGACCGCTCTGACCAACCCGAAGTCGGCCACCTTCACCGCCCCGCCGGGGCCGATGAGGACGTTCTCGGGCTTGACGTCACGGTGGACCAGTCCTTCCCGGTGCGCCGCCGCCAGGGCGGAGAGCACCGGATCGGCGACCGCGAGGGCCAGCGGCACCGACAGCCTGCCGTGCTCGTGCAGCAGGTCCCGCAGGGTGCCTCCGGCCACCAGCTCCATGACTAGGAAGACGTGATCACCGGCGGCTGAGGAGTCGATGCCCTGGTCGTGAACGGCGACGATGCCGGGGTGGTGTAGCCGAGCAGCCGCGCGGGCCTCACGCTCGAAACGTTGCAAGAAGGCCGGATCAGCGGCGAACCGCTGGCTCATCACCTTGATCGCGACCGGACGCTCCAGGCGCGTGTCGATGCCGTGGTAAACCGTGGACATGCCGCCGCGGGCCAGCATCGGGCCGACTCGGTAGCGCCCGTCCAGCAGGGTGCCGACCAGGTCCGCATCACGTCCGGGCACCTGCCGCTCCACGCCCCGAATCCTACGTACTCTGCTCTGCCCCGATCAGCGGAAGGTCGTTGAATCGTGGGTATGGCAGGGTGACCGCTGTGAGTGACAATCCGATCGCCCCGGACGTGCTCGATCCCGAGGTGGCTGTACTCCCGCTGCCCGACGTGGCGGCCCGGCTGGCGCTGCCGATCACCCGTGTGCACCAGATGCTGCGCGACGGGCAACTACTGGCTATGCGCCGTGATGGCATCGTGGTGGTGCCCGCCGAATTTCTCAACGGCAATATGGTCGTCAAGGGACTGCCCGGCACCGTCACCCTCCTGCGTGACGCCGGCTACTCCGCCGACGAGATCCTGCGCTGGCTGTTCACCGCCGAGGACTCGCTACCCGGTACTCCGATCGGAGCGCTGCGCTCGGATCGGGGGCGCGAGGTGAAGCGCCGCGCCCAGGCCATGGGTTTCTAGACCCGGATCTCCCGGCCGGACACCTCGGGTGCGCTCGGGTACGTCCTTGATGCATGCTCTGCTGCAAGTGCACCTGCAAGCGCAGTACGATCACGCGTCCGTCGCGCCACAATGGTCGTGCGGACCTGCGTGTCATGTGGTGGGTATCCGTATGTCGGAATCGGAGGATGCAGGTGCAGGGGATCAACAACGGTATGACAGCTGCTGGACTGCAAGGGGCCAGCTGGCGTAAGAGCGTCTACAGCAATCCGAGCGGCAACTGCGTCGAGCTCGCGGAGCTGGCAGACGGTGGGATTGCGGTCCGTAACTCCCGGCATCCGAGCGGGCCAGCGTTGATCTACACTCGTGCGGAGATGGCCGCGTTCATCAGCGGTGCGCGGAGCGGCGAGTTCGACGACTTGCTCGAGCAACGTTGAGTTGAGTGGCCCCGTGGCGGGG
>JBOHHD010000724.1:0-4520 GCA_050700515.1 Pseudonocardiaceae bacterium | reverse complement strand
GACGGGCCCCGTGCGCGGTTTCTATCCGTCGCTGCAGCTCAACCTCGGCGAGTGCTACCGCAAGCTTGGTGATCTCGACCGAGCCCGCGAGCACCTTCAGCTGGGCCGGGCGGCCGTCCACGCCTTGGAGGACGACGGTTACGGTCGAATGATCAAGAAAGGTCTGGATTCGCTCGCTGACCGGCTATCCCTTGCCGGACCGCAGGATGCTCATTCCTCCACCCTGGAGGCTGACGTCCGTAGGGTCGGTTCATGAGTATCGGGTCGCTTGCCGTGGTGGAAGAATTGCTCGGCGCCGTCAATCGCGGTGCAAGCCGGCGCGTCGCGCAGCTGTCCGCCGAGAATGTTGAGATCGTCGGGCCACGCGGCACCGTCCACGGCCGTCAGGTGTTATCCGAGTGGATGACCCGGGCGGGGTTTTCGACCGATGCCCTGCGCTGGTTCTGCGGCGGCGACGGCAGCGTGGTCGTCGAGCAGGACGCGCGCTGGGTCGACCCAGCGACAGGTAATACGAGCTGTCACTCACATTGGCACGCACAAGGTGATCACGCCCAGAGCTGGCCGTCGAGGCGGGCGGCGGCTTCTTCCAGGTTGCCGGAGTATGCGCCGGTCGACAGGTATTTCCAGCCTGCGTCGCAGACCACTATGACGATGTCGGCCGGCTCACCGGCACCGGCCGCCTTCTCCGCGACGGCCAGCGCGGCATGCAAGATCCCCCCGGTGGAGATGCCCGCGAAGATGCCCTCGGTCTCCAGCAGTTCACGAGTGCGACGCAGCGCGTCGAAGGAGCCGACGGAGAATCGGCCGGTGAGCACCGCCGGGTCGTAGAGCTCGGGCACGAAGCCCTCATCGAGGTTGCGCAATCCGTACACCAGCTCGCCGTAACGCGGCTCGGCGGCGATGATCTGCACGTCGGGCTTGTGCTCGCGCAGATAGCGCCCGACGCCGACCAGCGTGCCGGTGGTACCCAGTCCGGCGACGAAATGCGTCACCGTGGGCAGGTCGCGCAGGATCTCCGGGCCGGTGGTGCGGTAGTGCGCGCCCGCGTTGGCCGGGTTGCCGTACTGGTAGAGCATGACCCAATCGGGATGGGTGGCCGCCAGCTCCTTGGCCCGGGCCACGGCCTGGTTGGAGCCACCCGGCGCCGGCGAGTAGATGATCTCCGCGCCGTACGCCTCGATCAGCTGTCGCCGCTCGATCGAGGTGTTCTCCGGCATCACGCAGACCAGCCGATAACCCTTGAGCTTCGCCGCCATCGCCAGCGAGATGCCGGTGTTGCCCGAGGTGGGCTCCAGAATGGTGCAGCCCGGCTTGAGCCGCCCGGAGCGCTCGGCATCCTCGATCATCGCCAGCGCCGGGCGGTCCTTCACCGAGCCGGTGGGGTTGCGATCCTCCAGCTTGGCCCACAGTCGCACCTCTGCTGAGGGCGACAGGTGGGGTAGTCCCACGAGCGGAGTGTCGCCCAGCGCGTCGAGCAACGAGTCATAGCGGGCCATGGCGGCTCCCTTCGGTCGCGCTCGTGAGTGGCATTCAGTGCTATAACACTGTTATCCACTCACGGGTGGCGGAGCCACCTGCCACGGCGGGCAGGATGGTTACGTTGTCGCCGTCCTTGACCGCAGCTTCGAGACCCCCGGCAAAGCGCACGTCCTCGTCGTTGACGTAGACGTTGACGAAGCGGTGCAGGACTCCTTCTTTCACCAGCCGGGCCTTGATCCCTCCGTACTGACTCTCCAGATCCTCGATCACCTCGGCGAGGTTGGCGCCCGACGCCTTGACGATCTTCTCGTCCCCGGTGTGGGGGCGCAGGATGGTGGGGATGGAGACGGTGACGGCCATTGTCGGATCCTCCTACGGGTCGGGGCGGCTCACCAGGGGTAGACGCGGCGACGCCCCAGGTCATTCCGAAGGCGGCCGCGGATCAGCGCGCGTCGGGGACGTCGTCGGCGCCGGTATGGGAGAACATGTACGACTCGACGACCTCGACCGGCTCCTCGCTGACCTCACCGCCGATGATGCGGTAGGAGCGCAGCTCGTGGATGTCGGGATCTCGGGTCGAGATCAACACATAATGTGCACCCGGCTCGGAGGCATAGGAGATGTCCGTTCGCGACGGATAGGCCTCGGTGGCGGTGTGCGAGTGATAGATCACCACCGGCTCCTCGTCGGCCGCGTCCATCGCGCGCCAGACCCTGAGCTGTTCGGCGGAGTCGAACCGGTAGAAGGTCGGGGAACGCTCGGCATTGACCATCTCGACGAACCGCTCCGGACGGTCGGCGCCCGCCGGGCCGGTGAGCACGCCACATGCCTCGTCGGGATGATCCCGCCGGGCATGCGCCACCATCGCGTCGACCAGGTCGCGGCGGATCGTGAGCACGCGCCCATCGTACGTGCTTCCCCGTGGCGGCTCAGCCGGCGACGGCTTGGATCAGGGACTCCTGCACCCAGGTCAACCAGTGATATACGCCCAGATGCACCGCGCGAGGGTCATCGGAGGACAGCTCATCGGGCATGTCCTCGGTGACATCGAGCAGGGTGCCCAGCGCCAGGCGCAGGTCGTTGAGCGCGGCCAGCCAGGCATGCGCCTGTTCGTCGGACAGCCGCACCCGGCCCCCGTGCGGCGGGCAGGTCGCCAGCACAACACCGGCCACCCCCTCCTTGGCGGCCAGCACCTCGGGTTCGTGCAGCGAGCGCATGGCCCCGGACAACGCGTCATCCTCGCGATGGAAGTCGGGCAACAATCGCGCCAATACTTGATCATCGGGAGCCACGGTGGGGCCTACGGTGATGCCGGTGATGGCAGCTAACTCATCCTGAGGAGTCGCGGCGGCCCGCGCCCCAATCATGTCCCGGACCTGGCCGACCAGTCCCCGCAACAGCCCGGCCTCCTGCTCGGACAAATCGGCGGACACCACCGCGCCGCGTCGCCGCCAGCCGTTCATCCTTCCTGCTGCATGGTTGCCCAGAGTCCGGCGCCGTGCAGCTTCGCGACGTCGGTCTCCACTTTGTCTCTCGAACCACTGGTCACCACCGCCCGGCCCTTGTGATGGACGTCGAGCATCAGCTTCGTCGCCTCATCCCGGCTGTAGCCGAAGAGCTTCTGAAACACATAGGTGACATAGGACATGAGATTCACCGGATCGTTCCACACGACCGTCAGCCACGGCCGATCCTCGGCGCCGACCTCTTCTATCGCGGGGTCGACCTGGGTCTGTTCCAGTTCGACAGGTGTCATGGATCTATATTCTCACCAAAACCGGGGGCTCGGATCCACCCCTGCGCTCGGCCGGATGCTTCGGGCACAGGTACTTCGGGTCGGGCTACTTGAGGCTGGGGAATCCGGATGCTCCGGGTCCGGTTACTTCACCCGGTGGGTGGTGCTGGGCACAGGAGTAGCGTGAGTCGCCGTGCCCGCCCCCGCCACGGCTGCGAACATTACTGTGCCTGACATGGGTGCGCTGCTCGCCGCCGCGGTCCGCGCGGTGGGCGGAACCGATCGGCCGGGTCAGACCCGGATGGCGGAGGCGGTCGAGCGGGCGATTCGGACCCGGGAACACCTCGCGGTGCAGGCCGGCACCGGCACCGGCAAATCGCTGGCCTACCTGGTGCCAGCGATCCGGCATGCGGTGGCCACGGGTACCACCGTGGTCGTTTCCACCGCGACCATCGCGCTGCAGCGCCAGCTCGTCGACCGCGATCTGCCCCGGCTGGCCGAGGCTCTCACACCGCTGCTCGGCAGCGCGCCGAGCTTCGCGATCCTCAAGGGCCGACGCAACTACCTGTGCCTGCACCGACTGCACACCGGGCCCCCCGACGAGGGAGAAGACCTGTTCGAAGCCGCCTCGGCAGCGTCTCCGACTTCGATGGTGGGCCGTCAGGTGGCTCGGTTGCACGAGTGGTCGGCCGGGACCGACACCGGCGACCGGGACGAGTTGGTGCCCGGCGTCACCGATCGGGCCTGGCGGCAGGTATCGGTGAGTGCCCGGGAATGCCTGGGCCTGTCCCGCTGCCCGGTCGGGATGGAGTGTTTCGCCGAGCAGGCCAAGGCCAGGGCCGGACGGGCCGATGTGGTGGTCACCAACCACGCGCTGCTGGCCATCGACGCCATGGGCGAGCGCCAGGTGCTGCCCGAGCACACCGTGGTGGTCGTCGACGAGGCACACGACCTGGTCGACCGGGTCACCAGCGCGGCCACCGAGGAACTCACCACGTCCCTGGTGGAGACCGCGTCCCGGCGTTGCGGCCGGATGATCGACCAGCAGATCGCCGACGAGCTGGCCGCGACGGGTGACGGACTGGCCCTGCTGCTGGCTGATGCGCCCCCACGGCGCTGGGACAGTATCGGCGCCGCGTTGGCCGGTGCGCTGTCCGCGGTACGCGACGCCGCTCACCGGTGCATCACCGCGCTGGGCACCGAGCGCCGGGAGGATCCTGAAGCGGCCGCGGGCCGCCGGGTCGCGCTGGCCGCCTTGGAGCAGGTGCACTCGGCCGCCGCGCGGGTGCTCGCCGCCTTTCCGGAC
>JBOHHD010000723.1:0-2857 GCA_050700515.1 Pseudonocardiaceae bacterium | reverse complement strand
GACAACACACCGGCCACGTCGGTGGCGGCGCCCGGCACGCCCAGCACGGTGCGCGTCGGCAGGGGTCTGATGCGCCCGGCCGCCCGCACCGTCGGGGCCGCCGGGGTGGGGTAGGTCAACTCCGCGCCGAGCCCGAGTTCCTCGACCAGCGCGGCGGCCTCCGGCCTGCGCAGGAGCAACGCCTCCGCGCCCACGTCGAGCATCAAGCCGCTCAGCGCGACGGTTCGCAGCGCACCACCGAGCCGTCGGGAGCCCTCGATGAGCACGATCTCGGCGGCCGGGCCGAGCAGGGTGCGTAGCCGGTAGGCAGCGACCAAGCCAGAAATCCCGCCGCCGACCACGGCAACCCGAGCATGCCTCACAGTGAGTGGGCCAGCTCCACGATCCTGGTCAACACGTCCGGGTCGGTTCCCGGCAGTACGCCGTGGCCGAGGTTCAGTACGTGTGCGTCCGCCGCACGACCCTCCACGACCACCCGGCGCGTTTCCCGTTCAACAGCCGGCCACCCCGCGAAAAGCACGGCTGGATCGAGATTGCCCTGTAGGACGATCGGTCCCTGTGGGCGAGCGGTGCGGACCCGCTGCGTGGCGACATCCAGGGGTATTCGCCAATCCACTCCGACGACGTCGGCTCCTGCCTGCGCCATCGCGGTGAGCAGCTCGCCGGTCCCCACTCCGAAGTGGATCCTCGGCAGTCCACTGCCGGCCAGTCCCTCCAGCACCCGCGCCGAGTGCGGGAACACGAACTGGCGGTACTCGCGTTCCGACAGCGCACCCGCCCAGGAGTCGAACAGTTGAATGGCGTCCACCCCGGCTGCCGCCTGCACCCGCAGGAACGTGAGGGTGAGCTCGGCGAGCCGGTCGAGCAGCCCGTGCCAGACGTCGGGTTCGGAGTGCATCAGTGCCTTGGTGCGCTCGTGATGGCGGCTCGGCCCACCTTCGACCAGATAGGAGGCCAGAGTGAACGGGGCGCCGGCGAAACCGATCAGCGGTGTCTGCCTCAGCTCGGCGACCAGCAGCCGCACCGCGGCGGCGACCGGCTCGATGGCGTCGGGCTCGAGGACAGGCAACGCGGCGACGTCCGAGGCGCTGCGCACCGGGCTGTTCACCACCGGACCGGTACCAGCCACGATCTCCAACTCCACCCCGGCGGCGTGCAGGGGCACCACGATATCGCTGAACAGGACCGCCGCATCCACCCCGTGCCTACGCACCGGCTGCAGTGTGATCTCGCAAGCCAGCTCCGGGGTCATACAGGCCTGCAACATGGGCAGACCAGCGCGTGCCTGGCGATATTCAGGCAGGGACCGCCCCGCCTGGCGCATGAACCAGACCGGTAGGTGGTCGGGACGCCTACCCCGCGCGGCGACCAGCAGCGGCGCGTCGGGCAGCAGCCTGCGGGTGGTGGCCGGTTCGGTGGTTCTGGTCATCTCGCCGCTCATCGTCGCACGGGGAGAACCACAGGTTGGACTCAGCCCGGCGTGGCGGGCTGACTGTTCGGCTCGCTCGTGTCACCGTGTTCCCGGCGAAAGAGCCGAACCGTACCGATGGAGGTGCGCGTGTTGCCCCTCAGTGTGCTCGATCTCGAGATCGCCTGGTGCCCGGCGTGCCGGGCGGATTGTTTGGTGGAGATCATCACGTTGGACGGTGACCCAGGACCGGTTGCCGTCTGCGTGGATTGCGGACTCGGCGTGGAGAGCTGGCCGTTGCCCGAGTTGATCACAGAGGCACGCCCTGGCGTCAAGGCGTCGTGACCCCCTCCACACTGACACCGTGGCGTGGCGTGGAGCACATCGGCCGCAGTACTCCTAGAGTTTCTGGTGTGCCCGATCTGGCGGATGCCCCAGAGGTCTTCCGTACGGGAGTGGCCTGCCTCAGCGCAGTGCGACCCCGTCCGGAAGTCCGGTTCGAGCCGATCCCGGCCCCGGGGCGACTGGCGCCCTGGACCTACGCTTGGGGACTTGAGGTTCTCGGCAACCCCCACGGTGATGACCACACCGGTGACCACGCGTCGGCGACCGGCCGGCTGGTGCTGCTGCACGAACCGCGCGGTCAGGACGCATGGCATGGCACCATGCGGCTAGTCGGTTTCGTTCGGGCCGACCTCGACGTCGAATTCGTCGGGGATCCGTTGCTCCCGGCGGTCGGCTGGTCGTGGCTCACCGATGCGCTGCATTGCCGCGGCGCGGACTGCACCGCCCTCGGCGGTACGGTGACCCAAACCTCCTCGGTCCGGTTCGGCGAGATCGTAGGGCCCGAACGGTTCGATGAAGTCGAGCTGCGGGCGTCGTGGACCCCCGTGGGCGAGAATCTCGGCGCACATGCCGAGGCCTTCTGTGAACTGATCGCGGCGGTTGCGGGACTGCCCCCCGTCGGAATCGTGGCACTCGCCAAACATCGAGACTGACTGGCGCGGACTGCTCTACCCGCCCAGTACGTCCGCTCGTCCTATTTCCGGCGTCCAAGTAGCCCACAAACAGTGATCGAAATGGCACGCACAGTCAGGGCTTTGTAAAGGTCTTAAGGGTTTTAGTCGTCTCCCACCTCCCTAGCGTTACATAGTTCTCCATATTATCGCCTGATCGTGCGACCGCCGATGGCGCATTTGCTGGCAGATCGCTAAGAACGTGGCGAGTTGCGCCCCGTTACCCCGCTCGGGCGGCTACTCTCCCCCGTACGACACCACCCCCGGTCGAGCAGCGGCGCGGTTGCTCGGGCGGGGTCCCGGTGAGGTCGGGGGGCACGACCGACTCCAGGGAGGTTAGCGACGTGGCTGCTGTCGGATACGGCGCGACCGTCCGGTCGGCGCCGTCCGGTGCCGTCCCGGCGTCAATGGTCCCGCATCCGCGGGAGGAACT
>JBOHHD010000722.1:0-2964 GCA_050700515.1 Pseudonocardiaceae bacterium | reverse complement strand
GTGTCGGGGTTCGGTCGTCGGGTTCGTGCTGCGCTGGGTTTGCCTGCCCAGCGGGGGAAGCGGATCGTGGTGATCATCGCCGCCCTGGTGCTCATGGCGGGCGCCGGGGCGGGGGGAGTGCTCGGGACGGCCGCGCTGAGCGGATCCGCGACCGTGGTGGTGACCACCACGCCCCCGCCCCCACCCGTACTGCTCCGTCCCGCATTGCTTCCGGCCGACGGACGCGGCCCGGCGCCGACGAGTGCCGGTGTCGGTGCCGTACTGGATCCGCTGGTGGCCCGTGGCGGGCTGGGTGCCCTGTCCGGCCAGGTGGTCGATTCCGTGACCGGCACGGTGCTGTGGCAGCGTGATGCCGCCACCCCACTGGTACCCGGCTCGACCGCCAAGCTGCTCACCGCGTCGGCCGCCTTGCTCGCCCTCGACCACCAGGCCACGCTGCGCACCACGGTACTGGCCGGGGCCGAACCGGGAACCGTAGTGCTGGTGGGCGGAGGGGACCCGACGTTGTCTGCGGCCACGACCACCGTGTACCCCGGTGCGGCCCGGCTGGACGATCTGGCCATGCAGGTCAAGGCCACGGCATCCGGGCCGGTGCGGCGCGTGTTGGTCGATGTCGGGCGCTATTCCGGTGACCTGCTCGCGCCCGGCTGGTCTCCCGACGATGTGACAAGCGGGTTCGTCGCTCCTATCGCGGCGGTGATGCTCGACGGGGGTCGCGCCGATCCCGGCCTGGCCGTTTCGTCCAGGGCCGAGATGCCCGCGATGGCGGCCGCCGCAGAACTGGCCCGCCGGCTGGGGGCCGATGCCGATGCCGTTGCGGTCGCCAGTGCTCCGCCGGGGGCGGCGGTACTCGGTGAGGTGGTGTCTCCGCCGGTGGAGGAGTTGGTGGCCCTGGTGCTGAGCACATCGGACAACGTGCTCGCCGAGGTGCTGGCCAGAGAGGTGGCCAGAGCACACAACGCCGAACCGTCCTTCTCCGGTGCCTCTCGTGCGGTGCTCCAGGTGCTGGGTGAGCACGGCTTCGACGTGGCGGGCGTCACCCTGGTCGACGGCAGCGGGTTATCGGCCCAGAACGTCATTCCGGCGAGGTTGCTCACCGAGGTGCTGGGCGCCGCAGCCGCTCCTGACGAGTCACAGCGCTACCTCGCGGCGCTGCGCCCGCTGCTGGTCGGGCTCCCCGTGGCCGGGGGCAGTGGCACATTGACCGACCGCTACGAGAGGTCCGCGACCGGGGGTCGGGGCTGGGTGCGAGCCAAGACCGGCACCCTCACCGGGGTCAACAGCCTGGCGGGCACCGTGTTGGATGCCGAAGGGCGGGTGCTGGTGTTCGCCCTGCTGTCCAATGGCCCTGATCCGGTTTCGGTGCGTCCACGGTTGGACGGGTTGGCTGCCGCGTTGAGGTCCTGCGGTTGCCGCTAGTGGTAGGTACCGTCGTCGATATGGGATTTCCCGCGCTTGCCGCATCAGATACGGATGCCGAATCGGACATGGACGGCCGAATCGGTGGCTCCCCGATTGACTGGGGTGTTGCGGTCACTACCGCGCACCGCCTGCTGCCGACGGGGCCTGCGGTCGCGGCCGACGAGGCGGCGCTGACGGTTCGTCGGCTGCGGGAGCTGGCGGTCACCGCTGAGGGGCATGTGCGCGAGCTGACCGGACTGGACGACGGTGTGGCGCCCCGTCCCGCCGAGGTGGTGGACCGCCGCGGCTGGGTGGACGCGGCGGTCGGCGGCCTGCAGATGTTGCTTGCGGAGCCGGGCGGGCAGCTCCCGGGGGTGGCCCGCCGCATGCTGGCCAGGACCGCAGGCATGCAGGTGGGGGTGGCGCTGGGGTTCCTCGGTTCCCGGGTGCTCGGGCAGTACGACCCGTTCGGAGGCCCAGTGGCGGCTCCGGGTCAGCTGCTGCTCGTCGCCCCCAACGTCTTCACGGTCCAGCGGGTACTGGCCGTTCCTGCGGACGACTTCCAGATGTGGGTGTGCCTGCACGAGGCGACCCACCGGTTGCAGTTCAACGCTGTGCCGTGGCTGCGTGAGCACTTCGCGGACCAGGTGCACACCTTCGTCACCGCAACCCGGGACCCGGACTCCTTCGTGGGCATGCTCAGCCGGATGCCCTCGGCGCTGCGTGGCGCCCGGCGGGGCGAGGCCGGTGGTTCCTCGGACGCCTTCGCCCTGCTGAGCCTGCTGCAGGCGCCCGAGCAGCGGGCCGCGTTGGACCGGCTGCTGGCCCTGGCCACCCTGCTGGAAGGGCATGCCGACCATGTGATGGACGCCGTGGGCCCTCAGGTGGTGCCCTCGGTCCGCCAGATCCGCCAGCGGTTCACCGCTCGTCGGCAGGGCGGGGGAATCGCCGAGCGGGTGATGCGGGCGCTACTGGGTATCGACGCCAAACTCCGCCAGTACGCCGAGGGCGCCGCCTTCACCCGCCACGTGGTGGATGTGATCGGCATGGCGGGGTTCAATGTGGTGTGGACCTCACCGGAGACGTTGCCCACTCGCGCGGAGATCACCGATCCGGCTGCCTGGCTGCGCCGGATGGGGTGAACCCGGCTGAGGCCGGCCCGCGCATGGCGCGCCCGCCTGCGGCGGTCAGCGAGGTGCGCACTGCGGTGCGGCGTTTCCTGGTCGCGCACTGCACGGGGAACGCGGTGGCGGTGGCCTGCTCGGGAGGCGCCGATTCACTGGCGCTGGCCGCCGCGACCACGCACTGCGCCGGGCGGCTGGGCCTGGTGGTGCACGGCCTGGTCGTCGACCACCGGCTGCAACCGGATTCCCAGGAGGTGGCGCAGACCACCGCGGCGCGGCTGTGTGGGCTCGGCGTCAGCGCGGTACGCATCCTGGAGATCACCGTCGAAGGGCCGGGCGGGCTTGAGGCGGCGGCCCGACGGGCCCGGTATTCGGCGTTGCGCGCGGCGGCGCCGGCAGGGGCGTTGGTGTTGCTCGGGCACACCCTGGATGATCAGGC
>JBOHHD010000721.1:0-9521 GCA_050700515.1 Pseudonocardiaceae bacterium | reverse complement strand
AGGAACGCATCGACCTCGTCCTCGTTGTAGCCCCGCTTGCCGATCGGCGGCTTACTGAACGCGACGTTGTGAACGTCGGCGGGGGTCAACGGCATCGGATCACCTCACGCACTCCTCGACTGTGCCTACCTTGGGCGTACCGGCCCCCTTGCCCCGACGGCCGCTACCTAGGATCCACCAATTGCATCAGTATGAACACCACAAGCAGCAGAACCATAATGGACAAGTCCAGTCCGACGCCTCCGATGCGGACCGGCTTGATCACTCGGCGGAGCGCCCGGACCGGCGGATCGGTCACTGTGTACACCGACTCGACGGCGATCGCCACCCCTCCGGCGGGCTGCCAGCTGCGCGCAAAAGCCCGAACGAGCTCGATAACGATACGCGCAGTGAGCAGTAGCCAGAAAAAGAACAGTAGGTAGAACACCACCAACCGGGCTTCATCCACGGCACCACTCTGCCACCGACGGCCCCGCCACCGTGCACCAGGACCCCCTCATCTCAGTGTTGGTTGAAGAGTCCACCTTCAGCGATCCGGCGCCGATCCTCCGCTGAGACATCGACGTTGGGTGGCGAGAGGAGGAACACCTTGTTCGTGACTTTGTCGATCGAG
Source organism: Pseudonocardiaceae bacterium (assembly GCA_050700515.1). Lineage (GTDB taxonomy): Bacteria > Actinomycetota > Actinomycetes > Mycobacteriales > Pseudonocardiaceae. The sequence continues at coordinate 8,908 of JBOHHD010000721.1, read as the reverse complement.
CCGCGCAGCGCGAAGGCCAGCCCGGCGGCGAAGTCGACCAGACGCTTGGCGTCCTTGTCCTCCATCCCGGTCAGATTCATGATCACCGGCGTGCCCTCCCGGTAGCGCTCGCCGATCGGCCGGGCTTCGTTGTAGTTGTGCGGGTGCAGCGTGACGATCCGGGCCAGTGGGTGTGCCTCGTCCTCGGTGGACACCGCCGGGCGGGGCGGGGCAAGCGGCTCACGAACCGGGGGCGTGGTATCGACGGCCAACGAGCCGCGCACCGGAGCGTCCGCCACCCAGGGTGGGCGCCGGGTGGTGTGCCGGTGCGCCGCCAGCGGGGCACCGATACCGCCACCGGGCTCAGCGGCAGCGTTGTCGTGGTGAGTGTTGAAGTCGGCTCGAGGACGCGGAGCGGGGCGCTCGGCAGCGTAGGTGGGCTCCCGCGCGGTGTCCAGGGACGCTGCCTCGTAGCTACCGCGCTCGTAGCCACCGTCCCCGTAACCACCGGTCTCATAGGCAGCATCGCGCACCGAGTGGTACCCCTCGCGACGGTACTCGCCACGATAATCGGGATCATAGTCGTCGAGGTCCTCAACCGGGACCATACCGAAGTATGCCTTCAGCCTGTGCAGCGCGCTCATTGCCCCAGCCTTCCTGTCCCGACCTCCGATGACCGCCTCACCATGAGTTGGGCCCTGCATGCTTGCGATTCGTCGCACACGGTGACCGAAAGGCTATCGGCCGACCGCCCAGCAGCGCGGTTCCGACACGCACGCAGGTGGCTCCCTGAGCGATTGCCTGCTCCAGATCACCGCTCATCCCCGTGGAGAGCTCGACGGCCCTCGGGTGCTCCTGGCGTAACCGATGCGCGGCCTCAGCGAGCACGGCAAACGCTGAACGCGGATCAGCGCCCAACGGGACGACCCCCATCATCCCCTCCAGCCGCAGTCGCGGCGCGGCGGCTACCCGATCTGCCAGCGCACCGAGCTGGGGCAGCGGGCAACCACCGCGCGAAGGATCACCGTCCAGGCTGGCCTGCACGAGCACACCGAGCTGGTCGTCCCGCTCGCCGGCTTCGGCGAGGATGCCGACCGCCCGATCCAGTGCGTCGACCAGCCGCAGCGAGTCCACCGACTGCACCTGCACCGCCCACGAAGCCATCGACCGGGCCTTGTTGCGCTGTAGCCTGCCCACCATGTGCCAGCGCAATGCGGCCGCAGGCCGCAGGGCGTGGACATCAGCGACCTTCGAAGTCGCCTCCTGTTCGCGGGATTCCGCGACATCGAGGACGCCGAGATCGGCCAACAAGGCGACGTCGCGGGCCGGGAAGGTCTTGGTGACCGCCAGGAGCCGCACCTCGGCAGGATCGCGACCGGCAGCGGCGCACGCGGCGCGAAGGCGGTTTTTCACCTGGGTCAGCGCCGCAGCCAACTCAGCGCTGCGGCTGCCCGGCAGCTGCCCGGTCACGTCGTCTCGAACCAGGTCAGCGCCGCGAGTCGGCCGGTGGTGCCGTCCCTTCGGTAGCTGTACAGCGCGGGATCCTCGATCGTGCACCGCGGATCCACATCGATCTGAGTCACGCCCGCGTCGGCGAGTTGCCGCCCCAGCCCCGCCCGAATGTCCAGACCGGCCGTGCCACGACGGGTCGCCACGGCGCTACCGGGCAGTTGTGCGACCACCTCAGCCTGCATCTGCACCGGTACCTCGTAGCACTGCCCACAGGCCGAAGGCCCCAGCAATGCCTGCATTCGTTCCTTCCGTGCACCGAGCCCCAGCATGGCCTCCAGCGCCGCGAGCAGTACCCCGGCGCTGGCCCCGACCCGCCCGGCGTGCACAGCGGCGACCACCCTGGCCACCGGGTCGGCCAGCAACACCGGGACACAATCGGCGACCAGTGCCACCACGGCGAGGCCGGGTTCAGTGGTGATCAACGCGTCGGTGGCGGGCACCGGCTGCGACCGACCCGCGTCGACAGTGGTGACCGTGCGACCGTGCACCTGCTCCATCCAGATCAGCCGATCGGCGGGCAGCCCCACGCCTGCGGCGAGCCGCTTCCGGTTGGCGGCAACCGCCTCGGGCCGGTCGCCCACATGCGCACCGAGATTGAACGACGCGTACGGCGGCACCGACTCCCCCCCGGCGCGAGTCGTCACCACCCGGCGGATTCGAGCAGCACTCACCGTCTCATGAATGGCGGCACGTCCACCTCGTCATCGTCATCGGTGTCATGGCTCACCGGTACCGCCCGGCCGGGCAGACCCCGACCCAATCGGGTTGAGGGCGGCTGTCCGCCCCTGCGCTCCCCCGTCGCAGGCTGCCATCCCGAAAGGCCGGTCTGGCTCTGGCCCGGTGGAGTGGGGGACGTTGCCACCGAGGGAGCAGGCACCGGGGGCGCGGAGGGAGGCTCCGGCGCTGGCCGGGTGACCTTGCCGGCCTGCCCGACCGGACCGGACTGGCTCTTGGACGCTCGCGCCGCAACCGGCGTGGGGTCCAGCTTCTTGTGCGAGGGCCCGCCCGAATCGAATCCGGCGGCGATCACCGTGACCCGGACCTCGTCGCCCAGCGAATCATCGATCACCGTGCCGAAGATGATGTTGGCGTCCGGATGTGCGGACTCCTGCACCAAGGAAGCGGCCTCATGGATCTCGAACAGGCCCAGATCCGACCCACCCGCAATGGACAACAGCACGCCGTGCGCCCCGTCCATGGAGGCCTCCAGCAATGGCGAGTTGATGGCTTTCTCCGCAGCCTGCACCGACCTACCCTCACCCCGGGAGGAGCCGATGCCCATCAAGGCACTGCCCGCCCCGGACATGACGCTCTTCACATCGGCAAAGTCCAGATTGATCAAACCCGGCGTGGTGATGAGATCGGTGATGCCCTGCACACCGGACAACAGCACCTCATCGGCGGACCGGAAGGCATCCATCAGGCTCACCCCGGCATCGCCGAGCTGGAGCAGCCGATCGTTGGGGATCACGATGAGCGTGTCGCACTCGTTGCGCAGCTCGGTAATGCCGTCCTCGGCCTGCCCACCCCTGCGTTTGCCTTCGAAACTGAACGGCCGGGTGACCACGCCGATGGTCAACGCGCCCAGCTTGCGAGCGATGCTCGCCACCACCGGAGCCCCGCCCGTGCCGGTGCCACCACCCTCACCGGCTGTGACGAAGACCATGTCCGCGCCCTTGATGACCTCCTCGATCTCCTCCCGGTGATCCTCCGCAGCCTTACGGCCGACCTCCGGGTTCGCCCCCGCACCAAGCCCGCGGGTCAGCTCCCGCCCAATGTCCAGCTTGACGTCGGCATCGGACATCAGCAGCGCCTGAGCATCGGTGTTCACCGCGATGAACTCGACACCCTTGAGACCGACCTCGATCATCCGGTTGACGGCGTTAACGCCGCCACCACCGATTCCGACCACCTTGATGACAGCAAGGTAGTTGTGCGGGGCCGTCATCCGGCTGAGCCTTTCACAACCGAGCCTTTCACAACCGAGCCTTCCACGACCGCGCCCTTCACAACGGAACCTTCCGCCACGGAGCCATTCACCACGGAGCCCTCCACAGTCTGGCCTTTTACAGCTTGGCCTTCCACAGCTATACCTTCCACAGCTTGGCCTTCCATCAGGGTGGGCCTCCCTCGTCGCTGCCGGTACCTCGCCGAAGGCGGGAACCCCTGCTGGTCCCCTCGGCGTACAACCCTCAACCTCAGCCACAGGTTTAGAGTTATGTCAGCTCCGCGCTCATCAGGGACGGTAGGGACCACTCGGGGTCGACGTCCAGCAGGCACGCCGGGCGAATGAGCACCGGTACTTTCGGGCGTGGCGTGCATGAGTACCTGACACACCGTGCATGAGTGCCTGACACGCCGTAGTGGGGTTAGGAAATGGTGGGGAGATCGGGGCTGGAGACATCGTATATCTCGCCGGGTTGGGTGAGGAGCACGGAGAGCACCGCAGCTTTGCGGTCGCCGGCCTCCACCCCGCCCCAACGCACCTCTCGCTCGTCGTCCAGTCGTAGCAATATCTCAGCCGGTGAGCCCGCCGCCACCGAGCGCACCCGGGCTCGCAGCGGCTCGGGCAAGCCGGTGAGCACCGCGATCGCGGCAATGGTGGCGTCGTCCTCGGGTCCGATGTGATCCACCAGCAGCTCCGGCATACCAGGAGGTGCATCGGCAACCTTCGCGTAGTCGAGCCCGGTGACATCCACCAGGTGCAGCCCATCCGGGGCGGATCGCACCGCGATCGGGGTCCGTTCGGTGACCATGATCCACACCGTTCCCCCGAAACCGCGACTCACCCGCACCGCCGCGACCCAGGGCAGCGTCGCCACTCTGGCCTCGATCTCCCCGATGTCCAGTCGCAGTACGGGCACACCGAGCGGCACGGCCGCGGCAGCCCGCACCTCATCGGCGGGCAGCTCTCTCGTACCGATCACCTGTACCGCGCGGGCCTCGAACAAGGAACTACCCAGCAACACCCAGACCACCGCACCGGCCATCGCCAGGACCGCCGCCAGTCCGGATACGACCAGCCAACCACGCTGGTTGCGGGCACGCTGGTTGGGGGCGCGCCGGGATGATCCAGCAGGGGACGACCTGGAGGGGGATGGCCCAGGGGAAGATGACCTGGAGGAGCGGGGGGGAGTCTTCACACGAGTACTCACCGCACCTCGATGCCGGTGCGGCGCTCCAGTTCAGCGATCAGCTCAGCTCCGAGCACCGTCACATCCCCGGCGCCCATCGTGACCACCACGTCACCGGGCCGGGCCAGATCGGCCAGCCGCGCCGGCACCTTCTCCCAGGAGGACTCGTAGTACACGCACCCGGCAGGCAGCGGTACCGCCTCGGCGATGAGCGCACCGGTGACCCCGGAGATCGGGTCCTCCCGCGCCCCATAGACGTCCAACAGCAGCACCACATCGGCCAATGCCAGCGCGGTCCCGAACTCCGCGGCGAAGTCGCGGGTGCGGGAGTAGAGATGTGGCTGAAACGCCACCAGCAGCCGCCCCTCCCCGACCACCTGCCGGGCCCCGCGCAAGGCAGCGGCCACCTTCGTCGGGTGGTGGGCGTAGTCGTCGTAGACCCGCACCCCGTCCGCCCGGCCCTTGAACTCGAACCGACGCCGAACTCCGCTGAATCCCGCGAGCCCGGCGAGCAGGCCGGTCAGCGGCGCGCCCAGCTCCAGGCCGGCCAGCAGGGCGGCGGCGGCGTTGGCTGCCATGTGCTCACCGGGCACCGCGACATCGAGCCGCACCTGCTGTGCCACCCCATCCGGCCCGGTCAGGGCCACGGTGGCAATGCCTCGCCCGCCCGCAGGGGTGTACTCCATCAGACGGATGTCCTCGGCGGCGGTGGCCGCCCGGCCATAGCGGCGCACCCGCACCCCCCGGCCGGCGGCCCGGGCAGCCAGCGCCGCCGATCCCGGGTCGTCGGCGTTGGCGATCAACACCCCGCCGGGAGGCAGCCGGGCGACGAAGGCGTCGAACGTGGCGATGTATGCCTCCACCGTGCCGTGGTGGTCAAGGTGGTCGGCCTCCACATTAGTGATCACGGCGAGGTCGGGTGAGTACACCAGGAAGGAACCGTCGCTCTCGTCAGCCTCGGCGACGAAGATATCCCCGCTGCCGTGATGGGCCCCGGAACCGGAGATGTTGAGGTCACCGCCGATGAGAAACGACGGGTCGGCACCACAGTGCTGCAATGCGACGGTGAGCATCGAGGTGGTGGACGTCTTTCCCGCCGTACCGGTCACGCAGGCGACCCGGTAGCCGGTCATCAGCGCGGCCAATGCGGCGGAGCGGTGGATCACCGGAATGCCGCGTCGGTCGGCCTCGACGAGCTCCGGGTTGTGCGGATCGGTCTGATGCACCGCTTTGGTACTGATGATCGCGGTGGGATCGGTCCCGAGCTGATCGAGATTTCCCGCAGCATGCCCCACGGCGACCTTCGCGCCCAACGCGCGCAGCGCGAGCAACGTCCGCGAGTCTTTGCTGTCCGAACCCGACACCGCCCCACCGCGGGCCAGCACGATCCGGGCCACTCCACTCATCCCGGCACCCCCGATCCCGATCAGGTGCATGCGGGCGAGCTGCGGTGGCAGCGGTGGTACCGAGTTCATCGCCGGTGTCCCCGGCCGCGAGGGGAGGCAACCGACCGGCTACCGGTACGTACCGGGTGCGTGGTCCGCCGTGATGACCGGGATCCGGGGGGATGCGGCACAGCAGGACGGTGCCCACCGGGAGGGTATCCACCAAGAGGAGACCCAGCAGGAGAGGACCCAGCGAGCGGGGACGCAGCGGGGTTGCGTCCCGGCGCGTACGGCACCGGGGGGTGCAGCCGCAGCACCCGGGAGATGATTCCCATCCGCCCACAACTGGTGCTCTCCGAGCGCAACGCAGACACCGCCTGCGGTTCGTGCCGCGCGAAGTTGGCCAGCAGCCCGAAAGCCAGCATGGTCAGCGATACCGATGTTCCCCCCGAGGAGACCAGCGGCAGCGGAAGCCCGGTGACCGGCAACAGGCCCACCACGTACCCGATGTTGATAGCGGCCTGACCGACCAACCACGTGGTCAGAGTGGCGGCAGCCAGCTTGATCCAGGGATCGGTGTTACGGGCCGCGATCCGTAGTCCCGCATGGGCCAGGGTGCCGAACAGCAGCAGGACGACCAGGCAGCCGAGGAAACCGAGTTCCTCGCCGATGATCGCGAAGATGAAATCGTTGTGCGCATTGGGTAGGTAGTCCCACTTGGCGCTGCTCTGTCCGAGCCCCACCCCCCACCAGCCGCCCTCGGCCAACGAGTACATCGCCTGACGCGCCTGATATGCCCCGCCCTGCAGGTCTGCGCCCGGATGCAGGAAGGACTCCACCCTGGCCGAGCGATAACCGGCAATACCCGCCATGGCGATCGCACCGGTGACCGCGGCGAGGGTGATCACGCCGAACAACTCGCGAGGCACACCACCGAACCACAGCAGGGCGAGCAGCACGAGAGCCAGCGTGATGGTCGTCCCGAGATCGGGCTGCAGCATCACCAGCGCGAAGATCACCACCGCTACCGGCACCAACGGCACCAGCAGGTGCCGCCACTGGTGGCGCAGCGGCCGATTGATGATCAGCACATGGGCTCCCCACAGCGCCAGCGCGAGCTTGGTGAGCTCGGAGGGCTGCAGGGACAGCGGCCCCAGCCGCAGCCAGCTCTGCGAACCGCCCGCCTCGGTACCCAACGGGGTGAGCACCATAATCAACATCAACACGCAGACCAGCAGGAACACCGCACTGCTGGTGCGCAGCAGCCGCACCGGCATCCGCAGCGCCACCCAGAACAGCACCAACCCGAACGAGCAGTGCATCAGCTGCCGGACGAACACCGCGTAGGAGGAGCCGTCCTGGGTGTAGGACTCCACGCTGGATGCCGAGAGCACCATGACCAGGCCGAACAGCGTCAACAGACCGAAAACGGCGAGGATCAGGTGCAGCGAGGTGAGCGGTCGGGCCAGCCAGGTCGTGAGCCGATCCCGGCCCGCGGCCAGCGCACCGACCGCAATGGTCCTCTCCCGCAGCGCGGAGCGAGCACTCACCGACACACACCACCGGCACGTCGCGCTCGGACACCCCACGTGGACGCGGCGGCGGCGAAGGCCCGGCCGCGCTGGGCGTAGTCGGTGAACATGTCCATCGACGCCGCAGCGGGGGCCAGCAACACCACATCACCCGGACGGGCCAGGCCGGCCGCTGCCGCCACCACCTCGGTCATCGCCCCATCGTCTCCCGAATCCACCATCTGGACCGGGACCTGAGGCGCGTGTCGCGCCAGCGCAGTGGCGATGATGGCCCGATCCGCACCGAGGAGCACCGCGCCGGCCAGCCGATCCCGGGTATCAGCGACGAGCTGGTCCACCTCGGCACCCTTGAGCAACCCCCCGGCGACCCACACCACATGATCGTGCGCCAGCAGAGCGGCCCGCGCAGCGTGCGGATTGGTGGCCTTCGAATCATTGATATAGCGCACCCCGGCGTACTCGCCGACCAGTACGCCGCGATGTCCGGCGGGAACAAAGGCCCGCAACCCCTCGGCCACGGACCCTGCCGAGACTCCGACCGTGCGGGCCAGCGCGGCCGCGGCCAACGCATTGGCCACATTGTGTGGCCCGTAAGGGCGGACGTCGGCGAGGTCGGCCAGCACGGTGGCCTCTCCTGCCTCCCCGAAAGCCCGGTCGACCAACTGGGTGCCCACCACTCCCAGCTCACCGACTCGCGGCTCGCCGATGGTGAAGCCGATCCCGGCACACCCGGCGGCCAGCCGCGTCGACCACTCGTCGTCGAGGTTGAACACCGCTGTGGTGCGGTCGGTGTAGACGCTGCCCTTGGCCGCAACGTAACCGGCCATCGAGCCGTGCCAGTCCAAATGGTCAGCGGAAAGGTTGAGCACCACGGCGGCCCGCGGGTCCAGCTGGGGCGACCAGTGCAGCTGGAACGAGGAGAGTTCCACCGCAAGTATCCGATGCCCGTCGCGCACCGCGTCCAGCACCGGCAGTCCGATATTGCCGCAGGCCACCGCGTCCAGCGCGGCGGCTCGCAGGATTGATTCGAGCATGCCCACCGTGGTCGTCTTGCCGTTGGTGCCGGTGACCACCAGCCAGTCGGCCCCGGTTCGAGCGGAGCCCGATTGCGCACAGTCCACCCAGTGGGCCAGCGCAGCGTCCCCGATCACCGGCACACCGGCCTGCTGCGCAGCCACCATCAGCGCCGAATCCGGCCGAAACCCCGGGCTGGCCACCACCAGGTCGGTGCCCGGTGGTGGCGTGCTCAGCCCGACGGCCAGCCCCACTCCGCTTCCGGCCAGCGTCTCCAGCTGCGCCGGGGACGAGTCGGTGACGGTGACCGCGGCGCCCAACTGCATCAGTACCCGGGCTGCCGACGCCCCGG
>JBOHHD010000720.1:0-7171 GCA_050700515.1 Pseudonocardiaceae bacterium | reverse complement strand
TGTATCCCCGGTGCGAGTTGCACTATGGCCCTGTTGCGGCTCTCCGGCTCCAGCTCAGCTTCGAGCAGCATACTCCCGCAGCAGCCCCTTGCTGATAATCGTCTTCTGGATCTCGCTGGTGCCCTCCCCGATGAGCAGGAACGGCGCCTCGCGCATCAGCCGCTCGATCTCGTACTCCTTGGAGTATCCGTACCCGCCGTGGATGCGGAAGGCATCCTCGGTGACCTCCTTGCAGTACTCGCTGGCCAGCAGCTTCGCCATCCCGGCCTCGACATCGTTGCGCTCGCCGGAGTCCTTGAGTCGGGCGGCGTTGACCATCATCAGATGCCCGGCTTCGACCTTGGTGGCCATTTCGGCGAGCTTGAACGCGACCGCCTGGTGCTGCGCGATCGGCTTGCCGAAGGCCTTGCGGACCTGGGCGTAGTCGATCGCGAGCTCGAAAGCACGCAGGGCGATGCCACAGGCCCGCGCGGCGACGTTGACCCGCCCCACCTCGACGCCGTCCATCATCTGCGCGAATCCCTTGCCGGGTGCCCCGCCGAGCACCTGGTCCGCGCCGATGCGGTAGCCGTCGAACACCAACTCGGTGGTGTCGACGCCCTTATAACCCATCTTGTCGATCTTGCCGGGTATGGTGAGCCCCGGGGCCACCTCGCCGTACCCGGTCGGCTTGTCCACCAGCAGCGCGGTGAGGTTGTGGTGCGCCTTCTCGGCACCCTCCTCGGTCTTGACCAGGGTGGCCACCAGGGTCGAGGTGGCGCCGTTGGTCAGCCACATCTTCGCCCCGTCGACGACGTAGGTGCTCCCGTCGCGCCGAGCTCGGGTCTTGATCGCCGCGACGTCCGAGCCCAGCTCCGGTTCGGACATCGAAAAGGCGCCGCGCACGCTCCCCTCGGCCATCCTGGGCAGATAGTGCCGCTTCTGCGTGTCGGTGCCGTGCTGGCGGATCATGTGCGCCACGATGAAGTGAGTGTTGATCACACCGGAGACGCTCATCCAGCCACGGGCGATCTGCTCCACGACCAGCGCGTAGGTCAGCAGGGATTCGCCCAGACCGCCGTACTCCTCGGGAATGGTGAGCCCGAACAGGCCCATATCCTTCATCCCGTCGACGATCTCCTGGGGATAGGTGTCGGTGTGCTCCAGTTCCTGGGCGACCGGGATGATCTCCTTGTCCACGAAGGCCTTGACCGTTGCCAGGATCTCCTGCTGGATCTCGGTGAGACCGGCGGTCTGCGCGAGCCGCGCCATGAGCGGGACCTTTCGTCGCACGGCGCCGGATCGCCCCGGCGCTGGGTTACTCGCCAGTATGGGCTAGTCGGGGGGATTCCACTTCTCGCTTCGCTGCATGCCGATGGCCCGGCCCTGCTCGGCGACGACCAGCGCCATCTTGCGCGACGCTTCGTCGATCATCTCGTCGCCGAGCATCGCCGCGCCACGCTTACCGCCGGCTTCGGAGGTGAACCACTGGTAGGCCTCCAGGATGTTCTCGGCGTGGTCGTAGTCCTGCTGGGCGGGGCGGTAGCTCTCGTTGGCGGCGTCGATCTGGCCGGGGTGCAGCACCCACTTGCCGTCGAATCCCAGTGCGGCTGACTGCCTGGCGACCCGCCGGTAACCTTCGACGTCCCTGATCTGCAGGTAAGGGCCGTCGATGGCCTGCAGGCCGGCCGCTCGGGCCGCCATCAGGATCCGCATGAGGATGTAGTGGTAAGCGTCTCCGACGGCGTAGCCGGGTGGCTGTTCGCCGACCACCAGCGTCCTCATGTTGATCGAGGCCATGAAGTCGGCCGGGCCGAAGATGATGGCCTCCAGCCGGGGCGACGCGGTGGCGATGGCGTCGACGTCGACGAGCCCCCTGGCGTTCTCGATCTGCGCCTCGATGCCGATCCGGCCCACCTCGTAGCCCATCGTCTGCTCGATCTGGTGCAGCGTCATATCCAGCCACTGGATCTGCGCGGCGCTCTGCACCTTCGGCAGCATCACCGCGTCCAGGCTCGCCCCGGCACCCTCGACCACCTCGATGACGTCACGGTAGGTCCACTGCGTGGTCAGGTCGTTCACCCGCACGACGCGAGTTCGGTCTCCCCAGCCGCCCTCGTTGAGCGCGTTGACGATGGTCTTGCGCGCCCCTGGCTTGGCCAGCGGTGCACAGGCGTCCTCCAGGTCGAGGAAGACCTGGTCGACCGGCAAACCGCGGGCCTTGTCGATCATCTTGGGACTCGATCCCGGCACCGCCAGGCACGACCGGCGCAGCCGGAGCGGACGGCTTCCGTTGACCTTGCTCATCGGTGGCGACCTCCTGGTCACGATGTCGTCGTGACAGCGTCCTCGTGACAGCGTCGGCGATATCCGATGCTGGCACGCCCACGGGCGCGCGGGCAGTCTGGGTGAGAGAGGTCTCAGGCTTGTGACATGCGGTTACGTTCCCGCCACGCGGCGCCGGTCAGTGACTACTCCTTGTTCTTGGTCGGCTCATCTTGTAAAGAGATCCCATGAGCGCACCAGCCCACACCCCGCCCGATCCGACCTTCTACCGCAGCCCGACCGAGGCAGCTGCGGCGCCGCCGGAGCGCCTAGCCTATATTGCCGCCTTCGACCGCGCCGGTCAGCGGCCCGACGCGCTCACCGTCGTCGACGTCGATCCCGACTCGCAGCGTTACGGACAGGTGATGGGCTGGGCCGACCTGCCCACCCTCGGTGACGAGCTGCACCACTTCGGGTGGAACGCCTGCAGCAGCGCGCTGGCCCACGAGGGTCACGACATGGCCGGCCTGGAGCGGCGTTATCTGCTGCTCCCCGGCCTGCGCAGCTCGAACGTGCACGTCTTCGACACCCATCCCGATCCGGCCAGTCCCACCCTGGTCAAGACGATCGACGCCAAGGAGCTGGCCGAGAAAGCCGGCTACTCCCGGCCGCACACGCTGCACTGCGGTCCCGAAGGGATCTTTCTGTCCTGCCTCGGCGGTGGCAACGGCGCGGACGGCCCCGGCGGGATCGCGCTGCTCGACCACGCCAGCTTCGAGGTGCTCGGCGCCTGGGAGACCGACCGGGGACCGCAGTACCTGGCCTACGACGCCTGGTGGCATCTCAACCAGAACACCCTGGTCACCAGCGAGTGGGGGACCCCGTCGATGATCGAGGACGGGATCAACCCGGAGCTGTTGCTGGCCCATGAGTACGGCCACGCGCTGCACTTCTGGGACCTCGCCGCCGGCAAACACCTGCAGCGGGTCGACCTGGGTGCGCACCACCAGATGGTGCTCGAATTGCGCCCGGCGCACGATCCGGAGGCCAGCTGGGGTTTCGTCGGCGTCGTGGTGTCCACCCAGGACCTTTCCGCCTCGGTGTGGCGCTGGCACCGGGAAGGGGGCAGCTGGACCGCGGACAAGGTGATCACCATTCCGGCCGAGCCCGCCGATCCGGAGCTGCTGCCGCCGGCGCTGCAACCCTTTGGCGCGGTGCCACCGCTGGTCACCGACATCAACCTCGCGGTCGACGACCAGCAGCTCTACGTGTCGTGCTGGGGCACCGGTGAGCTCAAGCAGTACGACGTGTCCGACCCCGCGCATCCGCGGGAGACCGGCTCGGTGCGCTTGGGTGGCATCGTCGGGCGCGTGGCGCATCCCGCCGCACCCGAGCTCCGGCTGGCCGGGGGACCGCAGATGGTGGAGGTCAGCCGCGACGGCCGCCGGGTGTATCTCACCAACTCGCTCTACGGTGCCTGGGATGATCAGTTCTATCCCGAGGGCGTCGGTGCCTGGGCGGCCAAGCTCGACGCCGACCCCACCGGCGGGCTGACCGTCGACCCCCGTTTCTTCCCGCACGGCGAGGACTTCCGCGGCCTTCGCGTGCACCAGGTGCGCCTGCAAGGTGGTGACGCCTCCTCCGACTCCTACTGCCACCGCTGATCCAGCCGCAGACTCACCCGGATGCGCGAGCGCTAGCCTCGCGTCTGTGACTACGCCAACCAGGGTCTACGCCGCCCGGGTGGCCGGCTTGCCGGTGTTCGGGCCTGATGGTGAGCAGATCGGCCGGGTCCGCGATCTGGTCACTGCGCTGCGCTCCGGCCCCCGGCCACCGCGGGTGCTGGGGTTGGTCATCGAGCTCATGGCCCGGCAACGGATCTTCGTGCCGATCCTGCGGGTCACCTCGATCGAACCCGGCGCGGTGTTGCTGGCCACCGGCACGGTGAGCCTGCGGAAGTTCTCGCTGCGCCCCAATGAGACGCTGGTGTGTGGGGAGGTCCTGGACGCCCGGGTGCATGTGGCCGCCACCGGGGCGGTCGCGGTGGTGGTGGACGCCGGGATGGAGCAGAGCCGTACTCGGGACTGGGTGATCACGAAACTGGCGGTGCGAGAACGCACCGGGCGGCTCGGACGGCTCGGGCCGGTCCGGGTGCTGCCGTGGGACGAGGTGGTGGGGCTGACGCTGGGGGAGGTCTCCTCCCGCGGGCAGGGCGCCGAGGAGCTGCTGGGTCTCTTCGAGGGAATGCGGGCGGTGGAGGTGGCCAATGCGCTACGTGAGCTGCCCGCCAAGCGCCGATACGAAGTGGTCGACGCGCTGGACGACGAGCGGCTGGCCGACGTGTTCCAGGAGCTGCCCGAGCACGAGCAGGCCGAGTTGCTCGCTCGGCTGGAGGACGGACGAGCCGCCGACGTGCTCGAGGCGATGAACCCCGACGATGCGGCCGACCTGCTCGGCACGCTGGCCCTGCCCGAGCGGGAGCGGCTGTTGCGGCTGATGACACCCGAGGAGTCCGCGCCGGTGCGCAGGTTGCTGGCCTACTCCTCGGACACCGCGGGCGGTCTGATGACGCCGGAACCGGTGGTGCTGACCCCGGCCGCCACCGTCGCCGAGGCCCTGGCCCGAGCACGCAACCCTGAGCTGACCCCCGCCCTGGCGAGCATGGTGTTCGTCTGCCGTCCCCCTTCGGCCACTCCCACCGGCCGCTACCTGGGCTGCGCGCACCTGCAGCGCCTGCTGCGGGAGCCGCCCTCGAATCTGGTGGCCGGAGTGCTCGATACCGAGCTGGGTTGGCTCGTCCCGCAAGCGTCGCTGGCCGAGGTCACCCGCTATTTCGCCGCCTACGATCTGGTCTGCGCCCCGGTGCTGGACACCGCCGACCATCTGCTCGGCGCCGTGAGCGTGGACGACCTGCTGGATGCCGCGCTGCCGGACGACTGGCGCCAACGTGAGGCGTGGAATTCCCGCGACTGGCGGGGTGAGATCACTCATGACTGAGATGCGTACGCGCTACCGCGGTACCCGGCTGGATCTGCCACGGGGGCCACGTCGGTTGGCGCCCCGGGTCGATCCGGACGCCTTCGCTCGGCTATCCGAGCGGATCGCCCGGTTCCTGGGCACCGGCCGGTTCCTCGCGGCGCAGACTGTCCTGGTCGCGGTGTGGATCACGCTCAACCTTCTGGCGGTGTCGCTGCGCTGGGATCCCTACCCGTTCATCCTGCTCAACCTGGCGTTCTCCACCCAGGCTGCCTATGCGGCGCCACTGATCCTGCTGGCTCAGAACCGCCAGGACGACCGTGACCGGATCGCGCTGGAGGCCGACCGGGCACGCGCTGAGCGCACCAAGGCCGATACCGAGTACCTGGCCAGGGAGCTTGCTTCGCTGCGCCTGGCCGTCGGCGAACTCGTCACCCGGGATTTCCTGCGCGCCGAGCTCACCCGACTGATCGAACTCAGGGAACCGGAGCCGCCGGAAACAGCGGGGCCGGACCGGTACGGGCCGGACCGGTACGGGCTCAGATGACGCCTAACATGAAGGTGACGACAGCGAACCCAGGCATATCAAGCCGAGGCACACCTCAACTGAAGGGCCGGTGCCACCCGTGACCTCCACCCAGGCCACACCCACGGTCGATGCGGTCCGAGCTGCGCTGGACGGGGTGCACGACCCCGAGATCCACCGCCCGATCACCGAACTCGGCATGGTGAAGGAGGTGACCGTGGCCGACGACGGAACAGTCGGGGTCGCGGTATGGCTCACCGTGGCGGGCTGCCCGATGCGCGACACCATCACCTCGCGGGTCACTACCGCGGTGGCGGCCGTACCGGGGGTGCGGGGGGTGCGGGTGGAGCTCGATGTGATGAGCGACGCCCAGCGCACCGCGCTGCGCCGCCAGCTACGCGGCAGCTCCGAGGAGCCCCGGATTCCGTTCGCCGAGCCGGGATCGCTGACCCGGGTGTACTGCGTGGCCTCCGGTAAGGGTGGCGTCGGCAAGTCCTCGGTGACGGTGAACCTCGCGGCCGCGATGGCCGATCGGGGCCTGTCGGTCGGGGTGGTCGACGCCGACATCTACGGGCACTCGGTGCCCGGCATGCTCGGCACCACCGCCCGTCCCACCCAGGTCGAAAAGATGATCATGCCGCCGACCGCGCACGGCGTGAAGGTCATCTCGATCGGCATGTTCACTAAGGACAACACCCCGGTGGTGTGGCGCGGACCGATGCTGCACCGCGCGCTGCAGCAATTCCTCGCCGACGTGTTCTGGGGCGATCTGGACGTACTGCTGCTCGATCTGCCGCCGGGCACCGGGGACATCGCCATCTCGGTGGCCCAGCTGGTGCCGAGCGCGGAGATCCTCGTCGTCACCACCCCCCAGCAGGCCGCTGCCGAGGTCGCGCAGCGGGCCGGGGCGATCGCCCTGCAGACCCGCCAGCGGCTGATCGGTGTGGTGGAGAACATGTCTTGGCTGGAGATGCCGGACGGTTCGCGCAACCACCTCTTCGGCTCCGGAGGGGGCCAGGCGGTCGCCGACGCCCTCACCCGCGCGGTGGGCAGCGACGTGCCCCTGCTGGGCCAGGTACCACTGGACGCCCGGCTACGGGAGGCCGGTGACGCCGGCACCCCGCTGGTCCTCTCCGATCCGACCGTGCCTGCCGCGGTAGTGCTCCGCGGGGTGGCCGACCGGCTCGCGACCCGCTCGCGCGGCCTGGCCGGACGCCTGCTCTCGGTGACCCCCAACTAGTTGATCCCAGCTAGGTGGCGTCCGGGTCGAAAGGCGCTCGCTCGCCGGGCTGTAGCGGTCGGGTGACCAGGGTGCCCAGCCCGGTGGGGGCGGCGAAGCCGTTGGGCTTGGTCCAGTCGAACGGCTTGTCGTCCAGATCGTCGAACAGGTGGCGGGTGAGCGCACTGCGGGGGCTGAACCCACGC
>JBOHHD010000719.1:0-3374 GCA_050700515.1 Pseudonocardiaceae bacterium | reverse complement strand
GCCGAGGACCTCACCGATCGAGTCCGCCAACTGGCTCAGCGCTGGGTGGCCGAGCAGGGCGGGTGAGCGCCTTTCGCACCCAGGGCAGCGTGATCAGCGCCCAGACGGCGGCTCCCAGGATCAGCTCGGAGAGCAGGTACCACGGCCACGGCCCCAGCACGTCGAGCAGCGAGCCCGTCGGGGGCTTGGCGTTGAGGAAGCCGTAGTTGGTGCCGGCCGCGCGGTTGAACACGAACATCACCCCGCCCCACGTGATCGTGGCGAGCGCAGCGATCCGATAACCCCGCCAATCCGGGCGCAGCCCCACTCCCCAGGTCAGATAGATGGCCGCCCACACCACCAGGCAGTGCATACCGAAGAACATGATGAACTCGAGCGCCGGAAAGTCCGGGCCTTCGAGCGCGGGGCTCACGAATCCCTGCGCGGTGAGCGTCAGGCCCCAGAAATAGGTCAGTGCGGATGCCGCCGCCGAATGTGACCACAGCGCCCAGATGGCGGCTAATGCCGCCAGGTCACACAGTTGCAGCGGCAGTGAATGCTCGATTCCCCATTGTCCGGGTAACATCGAGTAAAGATACAGTGGTATCAGGAACAGCACGAAGATCACGGCGAAGGCCCGGCTGGTCCGCTGCTGGGCAGCCGTGCCGCGCTGGCGCCTGCCGAGGACGACGAGTGCCGCGGCCACCGCGGTGAGCACCACGATCACGACACCATGGGACAGGCCGAAGGGCACGAATTCCTGAGCATCCGATGTCTGCACACCCGATGCGCTCAAACCTGGCCGGTTCGCTGTCTGCAGCGTGTTCACGTGCGTAGGATATCCATCCTCGCCGTAAGCCGCTAATTAGGTATATTCCGGTGGTTAGTCGCTGACGGAGAGGTCCTCATATTCTCGGCCGACTAGGCGAAGGGTAGATCGATGAGCGGATATGAAGCCGCTATCGACGCAATCCGGAGGGCCGGTGCTGCGGCGGTGAGCGCGGGGGACCAGGACCGTGGGGTTGATTTGGCCGGCCCGCTCTCGGGGATGGGTAGTGCGCTGCCGGGTAGCCGGTCGGCTCACGCGGCGGCTGGTGTATCCACCGGCTGGGCGCAGCGCGTGCAGGACTGGAGTCGTGATAGCCAGGGCTACGGGGAGAACTTGGTCAAGCCTGCTGATCTTTACGTGGCGAGCGATCAAGCAGCCGAGGCCCACCTGGGGCAGCGCCCGGCTTTCGAGCCGGGCGAGGATCGCAACCCACGGCCGTCCCTCATCACATGGCGCACCCGTCGAACGTGATCGGCGGCGCAACGCCCGGCAAGCCGTCGCCCCCGGCCACGAGCCGATCACTTGCTGGGTGAATCGACGACGTGGACCAAAAAGAATACCGGCCGGGAATTCGGCAAGAACTCACGTCCCTCGTTGTCGACCATCTTCCAATCGACCTTGCATGTCGTGGGGCTGCTGGGTGCCGTGACCCACACGCTGATCATAATGCGCTCATTCGGCAACGTGTCACCAATTCTTACCCTCTCGGGTGTCTGACATGTGGCCGGTGACACCGGAAGGTCCTGCCTCTGCAAGTAGCGATCGCGCCAGATCACCTTTCCGGCATTCTGGATCTCCCACACCTTGACAAAATTTTCATTAACCTGAACCTGTGTTTCGTCGGGGATCGTGACGTCACGAATAAAACGACTATGATCTCCGTCGACGAGTGCACCCTTGGGTGAGAGTTCAGGGTTCTCTCTGGAGCCTTGCAAGAACATCATGGTAATTACGGTCGCCAGCGCGCCGACACCGAGCAAGATCGCCACTCCGGTAGCCAAGGGGATCCGCTGACGGCGTTTTCCTTCTCCACCGGATGATAATGGTGGGACAAGTACTAGTACCGGTTCCTTTGGTGTTGTGACCTCCTTGACCGCATTCCATCGTCTATGCCAGTCGGCCTCGTCGCCCTGGCACACCCTGACGAATTCTCGGGTGGTTTCCCAGGAAGGCAGGCGGAGCCCCTTCTCCGCCTCGGCCAGCGTGGTGTGGGAGACGCAGCCGGAGAAGCTCGCCATCTTGCGGAACGACGGCATTCCCACACTGGCGCGCAGCTGGTGCAGCTCGCTGGCGAACGCGCGGATCGTCCCCTTCCGCTCGTCCAGCCCCTCCATCGAATCTCCTTCTGTCAGAACTGTTGTCAAGTGCCGTCAGACACTATCGAACAGCCTGTGAACAGGCAACGTTGAGGTCGGCACGACATAGCCAGCGGCCCTGTGCCCCGCCTGGAGAACCGGGCCGATCCACCGGTTAGGGGCCGATCCATCATTTAGAGGAGACGCGGATGTACCGAAGTGGAATAAGAAAGCTCGCGGGGGCAGCAGTGGTCGCTGCATCCTTGAGTCTTGTGAGTGTCGCTGTCCCAGCGACCGCAAATGCGGCGGAGCCCGCCTTCCAGCTGCCGTTCCCGTGCGACCAGACCTGGCACGGAAACAGCAGCAATTCCAGCGCGCACCGCAGCTACGAGATTGACTTCAATCGCGGCCCGAAACCCGACTCCGATCTCGGCGATAAGGTCGTTGCCGCTGCGAAGGGAACCGTGCGCACCGCATCAAATCAGGGATCCGCCAACGGTTTCGGCAACCTGGTCAAGATCGAGCATTCCGGTGGGTACTTCACCTACTACGCGCACCTGAAAACCATCTCTGTCTCCGTTGGTCAGTCAGTCACGCGGGGACAGAAGATCGGCACGCTCGGCAACACCAGCAAGCCGGGCAACAACATCACTCCGCACCTGCACTACGAGGTGCGCCTCGGCGGCAGCGGTTACCCCGACAACATCCAGAAGGCGACATTTAACGGTTCTCGGTTCAACTATCCCGACGCCAGTATCACCTCGCGTAACTGCTAGTGGCCCGACAGGTGCAGCGGGCACGGTGTCACCGATGACTATTGTGGGTCCCATCACAACGATCATCACAGCGAATGCCGTGTCCGCTGGCCGTCTTCGGTACTGACAATCTGAAGTGTCCGTTTAGATTGCCCCGTTACTAAATTTATGAACGGTCAAGGGTTGATCAGTGGTGCCGGGGCGCGGTTGGTTTGTTTCGCGGTGAGGTGGTCAGGGTGTCGGTGAGGTGTTGGTGTAGGGGGGCGATGCCGGTGATGGAGCGGTGTCGGGGATCGGTGGTTTGTTGTTGTAGGTCGGTGAGCAGGTCTGTGATGCGCTGGGAGTGGACCGAACCGATGCCCTCGAGGGTGCCGGTCGCCACCGCGAGCGCCTCGTCGGGGTCGCCCTGGGTGAGCAGCAGTGAGGAGAGCCTGAGTTCGACCAGTCCGCGATTGCGGGCTTTGTCGGTCGGGTAGGACGTGGCGGCTGTGTGCAGCAGCTCGACGGTGGTCGCGA
>JBOHHD010000718.1:0-1605 GCA_050700515.1 Pseudonocardiaceae bacterium | reverse complement strand
TTGGTGTGCTCGGTGCGGGCTTGGGCACGCACCCAGTCCAGCAGCGATTTAGGCAACCGCAGCGACAGGGACACCATCGGATCGGGGTCCGATGGCTCGTCGACCAGCTCGGCTTGCTCGAGCTCGTTGCTGGTGTCGTGGCTGTCGTAGTGTTCGGCGAGTCGGTGCAGCTTCGTCTGCTCGCTCATGGGCTTACCTTCCGTCGGAAAGCGCGGCGCTCGGTGTCGGTCATCTCGCGGGCGGTGGCCACGTACCAGCGGCCGTCCATGGCTTCGGCCAGGACGACCAGCATGAGTTGTCCCTCGTCGGCGGTGGTGGTGGTGTATAGGAGGAGGGAGTCCTCGCGGCCCCGGGTCTCCTAGCGAGGTCTGCTGGTGACAGCCTGCTCGACTTCTTCCGGCGTGACGCCGTGCCGAGCGATATGAGCCTCGGACTCCGAGGTCCACCGGGATCCCCCGCACCATGCCACCGTGCCTCACTGTAGGACAACGAGGTACGAGCATGAGGCACAGGTCGAGCAGCGAAATGGTGATCACGTCGGAAGATGAGCGTTGAGCCAAGTCGTCGCTCGGCGTGCTGAAGCGCGTGACAACCACGCGTCCTGGACCACCTCTGCCAGCTCTTTTCGGGTCAGTTCACCGAGACGACTAGCCAGCAGCAGCACCGACTGGTGGCCGTCGAAATGCGCAGTGCTGAAGAACGGCGACGCCTCGTCCTGAACCAGCGCATGCTTGTCCGCCTCGGACGCAACACAGAAGGCAATCACATCCTGATAGCGCTCCCCGGTCTCGGGATCGACCGCATCCGGTCGCGGATTACGGAAGAAGATGAACGACTTCCTACCCACCTGGTAGATCGGATTGTTGCCGGTCCCGTATACGACGGTGACGTGTGGCATAGCCAGAGCAAGTTCGTGTACATCCTCGACCCGGGCGGGCCGGCTCTCTTTGTCCGACACGGCACCAAACATAAGGCACGGCGCCCGTGCAACATCCACTCATGCCTGAGTGGCGCAGTTCTTATTGCAGGGGGTAACCGGCACAAAGCTTGCTCGTCGCGTTCGATCACCGATCGTCGCGGGAGTGTATGTTGGTACCGATCGCGCCGAGCTCGGGCAGCAGGGAAACCGGACGGTATAGGACGGGCCGTCTGCCCGAGCCCGCGCTGAAGCAGGTGCGGCGCTGCGATGCGCACTGGATCGAGACGGTCATGTTCGCCCGGTCCACGTACCCTCGGGTTATGAGCGTCGCTGCCCGGTCGCTGTTGGAGTTTGACCACTCCTACGCCCGCGAACTGCCCCGTTTGTCCGTGCGGTGGACGGCGGCCTCGGTGCCGGCACCCGAGCTGCTGATGCTGAACGAGGAACTGGCCACCGAGTTGGGTGCCGACGCCGAGGCGTTGCGGGGGCCGGCTGGTGTCGCGTTGCTCGTCGGCGACGTCGTCTCGGACGGGGTGGGCCCAGACGGGGTTGGCCCAGACGGGGTTGGCCCAGTCGCGCAGGCCTATGCCGGCCATCAGTTCGGCGGCTATGTGCCCCGGCTGGGAGACGGCCGGGCGCTGCTGCTCGGCGAGCTGGTTGACGGTGCGGGGCGCCGCCGGGACGTG
>JBOHHD010000717.1:0-7576 GCA_050700515.1 Pseudonocardiaceae bacterium | reverse complement strand
CCTCTAAGCGACTCGGGGACTTCGCAATCCTCGATCATCACTGGGATAACGGCTACATCCTGGCCGCTCAGCTGCGCCATCAGTACCGTGTCAAGCTCACGTCTAACCCACTTGGACGCTACCGACGCCTGACTCAGCAGAAGGAGTAGTGTGTCGTTCCGCGCTAAGGCCGCTTCGATTCGGGGAATGATCGAGTCGCCAGGCCGCAATTCCCAATCTGCATACCACGTACGATACCCGAACACCTTAAGACCTGTAGCGATGCGCTCGGCAGTTAATTTGTCTTCCCTTGCATGGCTGATGAAGACCCCAAACCCCCGTTCTGCCCCTGCTTGCGACAGCTGTAATGGAGCTATCGTCGAGGTGGATCCTTCGACCAAAGATCGGGAATTCTCGACTACTTCGCTTAGTCGATAAATCCATTGAGCCAGCTCGATTGCTTCTACAATCGTCCTATTGGCCTCGTCGATTAAACTTACCCCGTCTAAGTCGATGGCATCGTGCGCCCACGCGTTTCGCGCACTAACGAATCGGTCCACCCGATCGAGCGAAGATTCCTCAAAATGTTGTGCAAAAAATTGAAAGTCGGGATGATTTCGGGCCACACGGATCGCTTCGACCACCTTACCAAGGCTCAGATTACGGATTGCACTGGTGGGAAGTTTCAGTTCTTTTTGGATTTTTCCAGGATTCTTTCCATAAGCACCGTAAGCCAGTCGAGACAGGAGGCGCTTCAAGAGACCTTCAATGGTAGCCGTTACTTCAATTGCCGCGCCTGTAAGGTTTGGGCGACCGATACCGCTCGTACATTCGCGAGCGAAGGTTGAGATCGCGGATTCTAGTCGTTCTTTCGTCTTGGGGTCCAATTCGGACTCGTCCAGGCTTCGGTCCATCTGGACGAGGCACTTGACAACTGATACCTGCCACTCCTCATTTAACCGATTGAATGCAATCTGTTGATCAGGGGGGAGGCGGGCAAATACTCTTTCACCTGCACGAATGATGTAAGTCAGATCTGGACCCAGGGTTAAGCCAGTTACGTCCGCTTGCCTGAACATCGGAATTTGATCAATGCCAGTAGCTACCATTAGAGTGGTTCCCTCAAAGCGCATGTTATGTAGGCTTGTCAAGCCTATGGCATTAGTAGCTTCGTCTAATTCCCGCATGTTGCAACAACAGAGCTTAATGAAGTAATGGAACGGTCGCCCCTGGCTGATTTGAAATAAGTGAACGAGGCTGTCTTTGAGTATTTCCTGTTGTAACAAGCACCCGACAACTTCACTCGGCTGGGCGTTGAAACGACCATGCAACGAAACGCCAATAAATGCTATTACGGGGTACGGTGACTGCCCCTCAAAACTCCACGTTGATCCCAAGATGTGTCCAGATTCCACGAGGCGACTACGGGCCTCTACATTGGCACCTGAATCGAAATCCAAGACAACGGGGTTGACTATTTCCGACCCCACATGTACGCCCTGAGCGTTGACTTTTGAAACCTGGTGCCTATATGCGACCAACACCTGCTCGGCGGCGAACTGGACCGGTTCCTCATATGTCCCGACCCGTAGACTCGCGTAGAGTTGAGCCGCTTCAGCGTCTGTACCATAGAGTATTACCAAAGCATCCCAATACCCGTAAACAATATACTGGGACACTCCCGCGCGATGCTTCTCAGCAAGGCTAATGAGTTGTTCGAAGAGACCTGGCCTCCCGCTCGCGAGAATGAAATGTGCGCGCAGGCCCTCTCTCTCTAGCCAACTTGGATTAAGAACGCCTTGCCGGATAAGCTTGACCATCAATGAATCTAGTCGAGGCATCAGGCTTGCCAATCCAGCCTTCTCGGCGATCTTCTGTAGACGCCCCAGAGCGTCCTTCTTCGTCAGCTTTGGGTCCAGATCTAAAATTCGCGCTAAATTAGCCAATAATATTTGATCGAACTCGCCTTCCAGCATATTGATCAACAGCCTCCAGCACGTCAGACTGGTAGAAGCTCTAGTAGTAGTTACTCTATCCTAACGCACGTAGAGCCACGGTCGTTTCAGGATTTTTTGGTTGCTGGTTGAACGTCCAGCGTGGGCCGAAAGATCGATGATTTTCGGCGTGTTGCGGTGATGTGCGAAGGAGGCTCCGGTGGGAGGAGCGTCCTCTCACAGACCTCGCCACTGCCGGAGCTTGGTTGCTGGTGCATCCTGGCATCGCTGGGTCGTGGGCGACAGCGATCGATCGTGTCGTTTCTGACCTTGAGGCTCGGGATTGCCTGGCGACAGCCGCGGTGGAGTGCCCCGAGTTGCTGCGGTGGTTCGCCGGGGTGTCCGAACGGACGCAGTGATCAAGGCCGTGAGCACCCGGTTGCGGTGGTTGTGACCTTGTGTGCGGCAGCGGTGCTGGCCGGGATGGGCTCGTTCACCGCGATCGCCGGGTGAGTCGCTGATGTGCCCGCCGACCTGCTTGCTCGGCTCTACCTCCAAGCCCACATCAGAATTTCCTTCGTCACAGCCAGCCCGGTCATCCGGCACTCCCGACGGTGCCGACCGGGCGAATTCTGTCCCGCCGGTGCCTAGCCAAACCAATGGACCGCCGAGGGAAAATTAACCACGACCAGTCCCACACCACCACGACACCGCCCAGCACAACCCCCAAAGCGACCACCAACGCGAAGTACATGCCTCTTACTGTGGGCGAAAACATGCGCTACGGGGAGTGGCCAAGGTAGTGGCCACCGGTCAGGAACGCTCGATCTCCGTCAGCAGCATCCGCAGTGTCAGGGAGTGCTTCACTGAGGGCAGCGCATCGAGGGCCGTCCGGGCGTACGCCGCGCCACCGTCACGATCCCCGGCCCGCACGAGCATCAGGCCACGATGCATTTCCAGATGGGTACGAAATCGAGGCAGCGACTCCGGCAGATTTCGCGCCGCCTCATCCTGAGCCCGCCGAGCCAGGCGTTCCTCGCCCAATCGCGCAGCCATCAGGGAAATGAACACGTTGAACCGCCACCAGGGCACCGCATAGTCGGATTCGGCGTCGTCGGACCCGACCACATCGAATACCCGCTGACCCTCGTCCAGCAGTCGCAACGCCGTACGGGAGGCACCGCGCAGGGCAGCGACATGCGCCTGACCCATCACGGCTACGACAGCGGCCGCTGACCGGGCATCGGCGCCGTCTCGGTTAACGGTCAGCCATCCCGCCGGGCACCGTAAACGATGAAGCTGGGACGATCGGCCGCCGTCGGGAAAGGTCGCCTGATGCGGCGGAGGTGAAGAAGGTGAAGCGCCGCAAACTGGTCACCTTGGCCGCCGCGATTGCCTTCGGCGCCGAGCTCGACCAGCCGGTGAGCAGGATTCTCGCAACCGCCGACAAGCCGGAGGTGCCCACTTGGGTTCGGGCCGGAGACGTGGCACACCTGCGCAGCGCCGCCGAGACTTTGCGGTCGACAACAAGCCCAAGCAGAGCCGCCACTTGAAGAGGCTCCACAACATCCAGTTCAACCCCCGCGCGTCTCGGTACTGGCTGACCACTACGAGGACGACTGGACCCAACTGTGGTGGGCCCGTGCCGATGGCACCGCGACAGTGATCGAGGCCGAGGACGGCATGGCAGAACCCCTCGACTTGCTCGGCGAAAAGTACCGGCAGTACCGGCAGTACCGTCCCCAAAGCCCGGTGATCGCCGTTACGGTCGACCGCTGGGCGTACACAGGCTGAGGGCAGAATGGGACGTCATGACGCTGGGTTAAGGCGCCGAGCGCGTCACGCTGAATTAATCGTCAACGAGTCACTGCCGCATTGGCAGAGCGCCTCTTCGGGTGAGGGGGAACTCTTTCGAGTGGTGTGGCGACTACTGCTGCATGAGATCCGGAGTTGCCTGCGCCACCGACGACCAACTCGGAGCTGGACGCGATGCTCCTCGTTCGGTTTCTCGGGCACGGCTGGTGACGCTGGCCCGGTTCGGCGGCCCGCTGCTCGTCCAACCCCGGTTCGACGCGGCGGTGGGCCTGGAGCTCATCGCCACCCACCGCCCACACCTGGTCTTCGAGGTACCCGAGATGTTCCAGAAGTTGCTGGCCGGCCCCCCGCTGGGCGGCACCGACACCTCGTCGCTGCACGCGGTGGTGGCGGGTGGATCGCGGGTCGACCCGGCCGACGAATCGATCTGATCAACTTCCCCGGAGCGGACCTCAACCTGCTCACCGTGTTCGAGGAGAACACCACCCGGCTGACCAGCGCATTCCGTGGCTGAACTCATCACGAGCGGCCCGGGACGACCGGCTACGGCACCGCCGGTGGCCGTTCCTCGTCCTGAGGTCGGGGCCCGGTAGCGCCTCGCGCAGGAGAATCGGCCGAGTTCTCGGAGTCGGTGGTGGTGTCGAGCTGGTCGGCCATCGAGTCGAGGGCCCGCAACAGCAACTCCAGCCGGGTGGGGTTGGCGGTGGTCGGGGCCGCGGCCAGCACCCAGTCCTGTTCCAGCCACACCACGCAGACGTCCTGGCCCACCTCCTCGCACGCGGCGATCAGTTCCGACGTGATCAGCGGGCGGGCCCGGTCCGGATGGGTGGCATAGGCGGAACGCTCGCCAACCGGGCAGAGCAGTTCCATGCCGGGGTCATGAGAACGCGGACGGCTCGGCAGCCACAACTCGATCACCAGATCGACCGCGTTCAACCTCCGCCGCACCGCGACCAACACGCTGGAGATCTTCCCGCTCTGCTCATGATCGAAGATCTGCACGGAACGACGGCCATGCGGAGTGAACAGACTGCCGATGACCAGGTTCTTGGCCACCCCCGCCCCGCCCCGGGCGATCAACCCGTGCCGCCAGCGATCCACCAGCACCGGATCGGACGCCACGAACCGCCAGCCGCGCAGCGCCGCCCAGCGGCGCCGCTCCCGCTGGTGGGCGGTGCGATGCCCGTAGTCGGCGACGAGCAGGATCGCCCCGGCAACCCCGGCCAGCCCGGCGATGAGAAACCATACCCACGGTGACACCCTTGGCAGGGTAGTCCCGTACCCCGCCCGCGTCGGGCACGCCGCACCGGCTGCCACGACTCCGCAGCGTCCCTTCCACGCCGACCGACAGCGACGGTACATGCGTGGATCATGAAGATGGTGTCCAGATCCGTACGGTGGACCGCTCCTGGCCGGATGAGCTCCTTCGGTCAGGTCATCGCTCACCCCGGCACGGGGAGCCGGCACCATCCTCGTCGCCGGCGGGCGTCTGCGGCGGGGTACGGCCGGGCGGTGGCTCCACAGAAAGACACGAACCCCAGAAGCAGAACGAGACGTCGCTCAACCACCCCACTCAACACAAGCTCCCCGCGCTGGACAGCGATAAGGAAAGGGCCAGCAGTTGGCGGCTGTGGCCCTGGTACGGCCGACACGGCGGCTGACCCGCACCCTGCGCTGGGCGCCACCACGGCGGTGCGCGACGATGCGGAGGTGGACCATGACGACGAGGACGACTTGCTGCCTGAGCCGATCGATCCCTCCAGCGACGACGGCGTTCGAATACGCACCGTGGATGGCTGGGCGATCGTCGTGCGCACCGACCGGACGACCCGGCTCGCCACCCTGAATCTCGAAGATTCCGAGGGCATGCTGGTCGAGAGCCGGGTCCTCGGCGTCGAAGACCTCCAGCGCCTGCTCGAAGCACTGGACGCCGCCCGGGAGCAGGCCCGCACCTCCGACACCCCGGTGGTCCTGGACGTATCCGCCGTGATCGGCCGCGACTGAAGCTAGCTCATCTGCGGCCGCCGTCGTCATCGACGCCGCCACTGCCGTCGACGCCACCGTCGTCCCTGCGGCCGCCGTTGTCATCGACCCCACCGCTGCCGTCGAAGCCACCGTTATCGTCGACGCCGCCACTGCCATCGACGCCACCGTCGTCGTAGATGCTGCCGTTGTCGTCGAAACCGCCGCTGCCGTCGACGCCACCGTCGTTGACGCTGCCGTTGTCGTCGAAATCGCCGCTGCCGTCAAGACCACCGTCGTCATCGACGCTGCCGTCGATACCACCGTCGTCGACGACATCGACGCGGGCTCTCGTCGAGAGCATGGTGCGCCCCGGCAGCAGCTCCAGGTATTGCCCGTAGATCTCGGCAAAGCTCACTACGTCAGACATCAAGATCCCCCTCATCTCGGTAGGAAAACGCAACCCCCGGTGAACCAAGCGCAAAGCACTACGTTGTGACATTTCCGCCCGGCCGCCACCTACTCTGGCGAAGGGCGAGGACGATCACTTCCGTACGCAAGCCCCCACTCCTATCACCTGCGGCCGCCACCGCCCCCGAAGCCCCTGTCATCGATGCCGTCGCCATTGAGGTCAACGGTGTCGCGGTCGATGGTGCTGCCACCGATGAAGGTACCGCCGTCGGCGCCGGGCCTATTCTGCAGCACATTCGACAGCAGACCCGACAGCACAGTGCGGGCCGGCAACAGCTCCACGTGTTGCCCGCGGATCTCGGTAAAACCCACTACGTCAGACATCAAAATTCTCCTAGCTTGGCAGGAAAACGCGATTCCCGGCGGGTCAAGCGCGCAGACATCTCGCGGTGACCTCTCCGGTTGGACCTCGATCATTCTGGCGAAGGGCCGAGCCGGCGGCAACCGCTGCTGTACGCGAGTCCGCCATGCGGTGCACTGAAAGAATTACGACCGGATACCTAATGGCGGCCTTGGTACGCGTAGCCGTCAGATTTCTGGTACGCAATCCAACAGAGCCGATATCGGGCGGAATGCTGGGAATTCCGCCCGCTGTGCTCGGCTTGGCCGGTGACGTGGACCGGCCGCCTATGCTGGACGGCGCTGCGCCGCCTCGAAGAGCTGGGTGCCCACCAGGGTGGCGCCCCCGTCCACCAAGCGGCCGAGGAGATGGCGGCCGTGAGGCGATCGACGTCGTCCAAGCGGCCCATGCCATCGCCGGGACTCAGGCGCCCCCGGCGCTGCGGTCCCTCTTGTCGGCTTCGCCACTGCCGCCCACCGCCCGTTGCCCGTCTCAACACCTGCCTAGCACAGCTGGAATTGGTGCCTGCTCACCGCTGAGCCGGGGCCGAATTCGCTGGACAGCGCTGTCGGTCTCTTATTGTCGCCGGTCTCTTATTGTCGCAGTGGGTTGTGGAGTGGGCGTTGTTCGGGGTCGATGACCTTGGGTGGGGTGAATTCGGGTCGGCCGCGACCGTCGAGGCGGATGTGCCAGCCCTGGCGGTGCACAATCATATGGTGATACTCGCACAGCAGGCACATATTGGTCAGCTTCGTCTCGCCCCCGTCGAGCCAATGAACAATATGATGGGCATGACAATAGCGCGGTGCGCGACCGCATCCGGGAAACGCGCATCCCTGGTCGCGCTGACCCAGCGCGACGCGCAGGGCCGCGGTGGCCAGGCGCTGCTCGCGTCCGACGTCCAGCGGCATCGAATCACCACCCAGAACCACCGGAATCACTCCCGCGTCACACGCCAACCGACGGGCCTCGGCGGCACACAGCAGCTCACCGGTGTCCAGGCTGATGTGCCCGTGGCCGTGGATCAGATCGCTGAGGGTCAGAGTGATCACCAGATGAGGGCGCTGCCCACCCC
>JBOHHD010000716.1:0-12190 GCA_050700515.1 Pseudonocardiaceae bacterium | reverse complement strand
GCGCGGCAGCGAGCGCACCGCCCAGCGGGCCGGCGAGGTCCCGGCGACCCCGTTCCTTGTACGCCAGCAGTGCCGCCCGCAACCGACCACGGTAGACACCCAGGGCGTACACCGGCGGGCCTGTCCTGCAGCACGGGGGGTGCACCCGGACCGGTGCGCCGAGCGACGTCGCGCAGTGTCGGCACCAGGGCGGGCCCGGGACATCGCAGCCACCGCAGCCGACCGGGAGCACCAGATCGAGGAGAGCGCGCATACCGTTCCGCATCCGCTCAGCCTGACCTGACCCGGTCCTCCAGCCGGCTGCTCGTCCCGCTGATGGCCGGAGCTGTGCACACCGGCACCCGCCATCCACAGCGGCGTGACGGGGGGCTTGCGCGGCCCTCCTCAGCCGGGGTATAGCGGCACCGCACCCGGCCCGACCCCGCCCAGCAGCGGTTCCCACACCTCTTGGGTGTCCGAGTACGCCCACAGCCCGGTGGCGTCGGCCACCACGACCTCCCGGCCCGGCGCGGCGATGATGTCGGTCAGCGGGCCGGTGAGGTTGGTGTTGGGGACCTGGCGCCGGGTCAGCCCGTCCACCGAGACCGAGGACACCCGGGGAGTGGGTTCAGCGGAGGACACCACCAGCAGCTCGTGCCGGGCCCAGTCCACGCCCCCGGTGGGCGGCAGGTTGCCCTCTCGAAGCACCCGGGGATGGCGCAGGCTCACCTCTCCCATATCGGTCACCACCGCGGCAACCACCAGCCGCTTGCCCACGACCGCCGCGACCCGCACGCCGTCGCGGGACAGCCGCAACTCGGTGATGGGACCCAGCTCGGTGAGCTCAGCGGCGTTGACCTGGTAGGGCGTCGAAAGACCGGTATCGGAGAGCACCACCCCGGCCACGGTGGAGCCGTTGATCACGGTCCAGACCTCGATGCCGGACGGCCGCCAGGTGGGCCGGGTCATCGACACCGCCTCCATCGGCACCGCCGTCAAGTCCCCGCCCGAGCGCCCGACCCGCAGCTCCGGGCGCCCGTCCGGATCGGCGACGACGACGGCCAGCAAGTCACCCGCCGGGCTGGAGCGAGCGGCGCTGAGCACGGTGAGCCGACCATCGCCGACTGGTCCCGGCGCGGGCACCCCGTCCAGCCCGAGCAGCCGCCCGTCGATGACCACTTGGCCGGGCACGTCCGGCCGGGGTCCGGCCGGTGAGGTGTAGGAAGCGATATCAGCCGCTCGCCATTCCGACTGGCCGGCCACCAGCGCCTGACTATCGGCCAGCAGGATCATCGGGGCGGACACCATGCCGTCCAGAGTGCTGACGATCTGCGCCGCGGCCAGCCGGCGGTCCTGCTCGCCGAGCCCACCGAGCCCGATCATGTCGATCAAGGTGCGCCCTTTGCTGTTGACCAGGTCGTTGGACCGAGGTCGGGCACCCTCGGGCAAGGCCGAGGTGACGGCTCCGGCCAACCCCTCGGACGGACCGGCAAGCAGCAGGTCCAGCGCCCGCGCCGGCAGGGTCGGCGCCGGCTGGGCGGGCACCCAGCGCAGGTCGGGCACCAGGGTGCCGCGGTTCGGGTCCACGAAGGACACCCGGACCTGACGGTAGTTGCGCTGGAAGGCGCTGCTTTCCACCAGCACGCCGGCCGGTGGGTCGAGGATCCGCCACTCGCCGTATTCCCGCACCACGGTGAGCTGGATGGAAAAGGCCCCTGGCCGGGGGGTGAAACTTCCGTCCGGTTCGACGGTACCCAGCCGGGGTCCCCCCACCTGGACCCGGCGTAGCCCCTCGACGGAGCCGGGCTCCGGAGTGGCGCCGGGCGCATCCTCGATCACGGTGAGGCCCGCGGCGTCGTTCCACTTCGCCGCCGCGTCCCGGGTGAGGTACGCCCGGGCGGCGGCGTGCCCGTTGGCCGGGCTTCCAGTCGCCTCGATGAACTCTCGCACCAGCCGGAAGGGATCCACTCCCCGCGGCGGACCTGCCGGGGTGGGCGCCTGCTGACCCACCGGCAGCGCGCGGACCACCTGCAGGTCGGAGCTCGCCGGGACAGTGGCGCACCCGGCCAGCGTGGCGCAGCAGGCCAGCAGCACGAGCAGGACGACACCCCTGGGCATCAGTCCGCCCCCGATCCGGCCGGGACCACCACCATGTCGTCGGGGGTCAGCGGCAGCGGGCTGGAGGTGAGCTCGACGCCCTGGCTGCGGGGCAGGGTGAGCCGGAACACGCTTCCCCGCCCTGGTTCGCCCCAGGCCTGCAACCAGCCACCGTGCAACCGGGCATCCTCCAGACTGATCGACAGCCCCAGTCCGGTGCCACCGGTGCGCCGGTCGCGGGAGGGGTCACCGCGCCAGAACCGGGTGAAGACCAGATCCTCCTGCCCCGCCTGCAGCCCGACGCCGTGGTCGCGGACGGCAACCGCCACCGCGTCCCGGTCCGCCGCGACCCGCACCTGGACCGGGTGCCCCTCACCATGGTCCAGCGCGTTGCTGACCAGGTTGCGCAGGATCCGCTCGACGCGCCGCGGGTCGATCTCGGCGAGCACTTCACCGGCAGGCAGGTCAAGTTCCACGGGAGTGCCCACCCGCTCGGCGACCGCCCGCACCGCAGCCACCGCATCCTGGACGGTGCCGCGTACGTCGACCGTCTCGCCCTGCAGGTCGGCGACCCCGGCATCGTGCCGGGAGATCTCCAGCAGGTCCGCGAGCAGCACCTCGAACCGGTCCAGCTCGTGCACCAGCAGTTCGGCCGACCGACCCAGCGCGGCATCCAGCTGGTCGCGGGATTCGTAGAGCAGGTCGGCGGCCATCCGCACGGTGGTCAGTGGGGTGCGAAGCTCATGGGAGACATCGGAGGTGAACCCGCGCTGCAAGGCGCCGAAGTCCTCCAGCTGCTGGATCTGGTGCTGAATGCTGGCCGCCATCTCGTTGAACGAGGTGCCGAGCCGGGCCATCTCGTCCTCGCCGATCACCGGTATCCGTTCCTCCAGGTGCCCGTCGGCGAATCGCTCGGCGACCTCTGCGGCTTGCCGGACCGGGACCACCACCTGACGGGTCAGCAGGCTGGCGATGCCCGCGATGAGCACCAGCAACACCAGGCCGCCGACCACCAGCGTGGATTGCACCAGGTTCAACGTGCGCTGCTCGGCGGCGAGGGGGAACAGCAGGTAGAGCTGCAGGTTGCGGCCGGCGCTGCCGACCGGCATGCCGATGGCCAGCATGGTGACCGCCATCCCGTCCCGCTGCACCGTGGTGATCTTGTAGGCGAGCGAGCCACGCTCCACCGCGGAACGCAGCACCGCGGGGACGTCCTCCAGCGGTCCGACCTTCTGCCCGGAGCCGGCCGTACCCAGGGGGCCGCCACCGTCGACCAGAACCGGATCGAACGCCCCCGCGCTGGCTATCGCGGCGTTCTCCCCCGCCGGATCCGGATTGGTCAGCCGTTCGATCGCGGTGGTCAGCCTGCCGGTCAGCGCGGCCGAGGAGGGATCGACCACCCCGAGCTGGGACTCCACCACTGCCCTGCTGTTCTCCGCCTGCAACAACGCGGCCTGTGTCTTGTTGTCGAGCAGCCGGTCGGCAATCTGGGTCTGCAACACCATGCCCAGCACCAGCACGACAGTGGTGGACAGCACCACGCTGCTCACCACGACCCGGACCTGCAGCGAGCGGCGCCACAGCGCACGAATCTCGGCAGTGAGCTCGCGGGTCGAATCCATGACCCGGCGTCCGGTGCGTTTCACCGGTCCGCGAGGTTCACGGCGGGCCGGCCTTGTACCCCACGCCCCGCACGGTGAGCACCACCTGAGGGTGTTCGGGATCAATTTCGATCTTGGAGCGCAACCGCTGCACGTGCACATTCACCAACCGGGTGTCAGCGGCGTGCCGATACCCCCAGACCCGCTCGAGCAGCACCTCACGGGTGAACACCTGACGCGGCTTGCGCGCGAGCGCGACGAGCAGCTCGAACTCCAAGGGAGTCAGTGAGATCGCCTGTCCGTCGCGGCTGACCTGGTGGCCGGGCACGTCGATGGTGATGTCGCCGATGACCAGCAGTTCAGCCGGCTCGGCCTCGATCCGACGCAGCCGGGTCCGCAACCTGGCCACCAGTTCCTTGGGTTTGAACGGCTTGACCACGTAGTCGTCGGCCCCGGACTCCAGGCCCAGGACCACATCGACGGTGTCGCTCTTGGCGGTGAGCATCACGACGGGGACACCGGACTCGGCGCGGATTGCCTTGCACACGTCGATACCGTTCATTCCCGGCAGCATGAGATCCAGGAGCACCAGATCAGGTTTCAGCTCGCGCAGCGCACACATCGCCTTGCCGCCGTCGGCGACCACGGCGGTCTCGAATCCCTCTGCGCGCAGTACGATGGTCAGCATCTCGGCGATCGCCGGGTCGTCGTCCACCACCAGCACGCGAGCCTTCATGGGCACTATCGTGACATCCCGCGAATCACTCCGAGCTTCCGGGCGCTTGCGGAAATCCACGTTCTTATTCGTCGGGCCCGGGTCGCCGCTGTAAGGGCACCCCGTGCACGACCCCACTCCGCAGGGACTGCGCCCGCGGCGGCGACCCGATCTGCGGAATATCCACCCACATCACGGTCAAGGTGCCCGCCGCCGCATGGAAGAGGGTGATACCGAGCACGATCCACCACTGCTCGGCACCCACGAGCACGCCAGCGGTCATCCCGCCGAACAGCGCCAGCGTGCCGATCCGGACCGGCCGCAACAGCACCTGGCGGGTGAAAGCCAGCAGCGCCGTTCGGGTACCGTTGCGTCGGACCGGCGGCGGTATCGGTGGAGGTCGTTGGGTCAGAACCCTCCTGGCAGGGTGCGCCGGCAACTCACCTGGGGTTTCGGCACGGGACACATCTGGCAAATCGCGCGGATGAGGATGAACGTTTCCCGAGCTCACCCATCGAGGAGGGTAAGCGCCAGATCGGTGGAACTTCTCTCGGCGATGCCATCCACGACATACCACGGGGCCAGCCAGCCACCAGCAGCCAATCCGTCGTAGACGGCCGCGCACCGGACCTGCAGACCACCGTCGATCTCGAAGGCGTCCTTGGCCCGGGTGGCATCGGCGTCGGCGCGACCATCCGCGCGGGCCGCGGCGACGGCGACAGGCACCCGCAGCAGCAGCTGCGCGTCGGGCACCGGGACGCCGAAACGGTCCACCTCCAGCGCGCGGATCCAGCCGACGAACCGGCCACCGGCATCCTCGTGGAGCCGGGCCGCTCCGTAGGCGGCGTTGGAGGCGATGTAGCGGTCCAGCAACACCACGTCGTGGCCGCAGCGCAGCGCCTGCAGCTCGTCGGTGGCATCGCGGCGGTCCAGGGCGAACAGCACGGCCATCCCGTGTATCGAGTCGGCCAGATCGCCGAGCCGACCGTACAGCGCGTCTCGCACCAGCTCGGCGTGCACGTTGGTGTCGTAACGCGGAAACGCCATCCGGGCGACTGTGGCTCCCCGGGCCACGAGCGCCGCAGCCAGTTGCTCGGCGAGCGTGCGCTTGCCCGCTCCGTCCAGGCCCTCGATGACCACCAGCCGCCCCACGGCCAAGCACGGTAGCGGACTACTGCGCGTTGACGAACCCAATGATCATGGCTCCCCACCAACCGAGCTGGGACAGCGCCGCGCCGGCCCGGGCGCGCCGCAGCAGGCCAGGAGGTACCGCACCGTCGCTGAACACGCGGAGGCGCTCCCCGATGGCATAGGCATGCAGACCGTTGAGGGTCACCAGCAACACCAGACCCAGTTTGATCCAGGTCAGCCCCGCGGACAGGTCGGGTCCGCACAGCGCTCCGCTGAGCACCAACCCGACCAGACCCAGCCAGATCGGCAGGTGGGCGGCGGTGGCCACGTTCATCAGCTCGTCCAGCGACCGACGTCGGAGCAGCCATAGCAGCGCGATCCAGTCGACCGCGAGCACCGCTCCGAAACCGACGACCAGAGCAGCCAGGTGGACGAACAGCGCGCTGGTCCGCAGCGCCTCATCGGGTTGCAGGTGCCCGGCTGCCCAGACCACACTGGAGAGCACCGTCGTGGCGGCCACCCCGAGCCCTACCATCGCCCAGAGCGGAAGCGGACCAGGAGCCTGCCCGACCGGGGCGAACCGGATGCTCAAGGCGCGATCCGGCCCCATCCCGATCGCCCCTACTCCGGTCCCCCCCGTCCCGATCCCTCCCGTCCCGATCCCTCCCACTCCGACCTCAGTCGCCTCGGCATGGACCTGCACAGCACCCTCGGACCGGTCAGAAAGACCACCTTGCGTCGTGGTCGGCCGGCTGGAACAGGCCCGGACAGCGGGTAGCGCGGGCGGGCCGGCGTCGGTGCCGCCCGGGTCGAGCCGGAAGGGCGGGTAGGCGTCGGTCATCAGCGCCGAGTAGGCGATGACCCGCAGCACCCACCGGTTGATGCCGAGCACGAAGTCGTAGATTCCTGCGGGGTAACGCCCGGTGCACAGCAGGGCGAGCGCGGCGAACAGCACCAGCAACCCCAGCAGGCCCAGCCCGGCGAGCAGGACTGCGGAGTAGACCGCCAGACCACCACCGGTCCGGGTGAGAATTACTGCGGCGGCGGTGTAGCCGACACCGAGGAAGAGGGCCAGGATCAGGTAGTGCGGGATGGCCAGTAGCCACCACTTGACCAGGACCAGACCGCGGGAGAGCCGCTGAGGGTAATCAATGTGCAGGCGTGCGGGGTAGTCGGGGACCTCGCCGAGAGTGAACGGGGGGTAGCGACCGGTACCCAGCACTCCGTGGGCGTAGTAGCCGACTCGCCAGGTCCAGCGCAGTACGCCGAGGTTGAAGTCGAACAGCCGGCGCGGGTAGCGGCCGGTGATCAGGATCGCGACGAACGCGACGGCGGTGAGCACCGCGAACATCGGCCACAGGAAACAGAGCACGATGACGTGCGGGATCGCCAGGAGCCACTGCACCAGCCACAACCAGCGACTGAGGCCCGGCCCGGGTAGCGCGTCCACCCGCACGGGATAAGCAGCAAACGGTCGCACGTGACCCCCTCGAACGGTCACCCCCTGCCCCCCGGTCAGCGCGCAGGTGGAGCCAGTCCTCCCCTACAGGATGACCGGACCGGACCGATCGGGGCAAGGGGTGGCCGGCCCTGGTGAGCGCGGGCCGGGGGTACTGGCCGCTATGCCCGGCCGGCATTCGCCACGCCTGGGCATGGACGGCGGACACACCGTGCACAGGTGGCGGACACACCGTGCATGGGCGGCGGACACACCGGGGGTGGGGGTTAGTGGGTTAGGGGCGCATCCGGGCTACGAGGCCGGTGTCGTAGCGCCCGGAGACGAATTCTGGATGCTCCAGCAGTTCGGCGTGAAAGGCCAGGTTGCACTTCGGCCCGGCCACGGTGAAGCCGGTGACGGCCGCCCGGGCGCGCTCCAGCGCCTGCTCCCGATCCGCCCCGTGCACGATCAACTTGGCCATCAGCGAGTCGTAATTCGGGGTGACCGTCATACCCGTCCCGTACCCGGCGTCCACCCGGACTCCCTCGCCGGCCGGTTCCACCCACTCGGTGATCGGCCCAGGACCGGGCAGGAACCGTCGAGAATCCTCGGCGTTGATCCGCAGCTCGATCGCGTGCCCGACCGCGGCCAGCGAAGTGGTGTCGTCCACCGCGAAGCCCGGTTCGCCACCCTCGGCGATCCGCAGCTGGGCGGCCACCAGATCGATGCCGTAGCGCAGCTCGGTCACCGGGTGTTCCACCTGCAGCCGGGTGTTCATCTCCAGGAAGAAGAACTCCCCGGTGTCCGCATCGAGCAGGAACTCCACCGTACCGGCGTTGCGATAGTCCACCGTGGACGCCGCGAGCACCGCAGCCTTCTCCATGCGGCTGCGCAGTTCCGGGTCGACGGCGAACGAAGGGCTTTCCTCCGCGACCTTCTGGTTACGTCGCTGCACCGAACAGTCCCGCTCACCCAGGGCGACCACCCGACCGTCGGCGAGCCCGAGCACCTGCACCTCGACATGGCGTATCCGGGGGAAATACCGTTCGACGAAGAGCCGCGGGTCGCCGAAGAGACGCCCGGCGAAGGCACTGACCCGGGCGTGCTCGGTGCGCACCGCCTGGACGTCGGCTGCCACCGCCATACCCATGCCCCCGCCTCCGGCGGCGGCCTTGAGCATCACCGGGAAGCCGATTCGCACGGCCTCGGCCACCGCCGCGTCCGCCTCGGTCACCG
This sequence comes from Pseudonocardiaceae bacterium, assembly GCA_050700515.1. GTDB lineage: Bacteria > Actinomycetota > Actinomycetes > Mycobacteriales > Pseudonocardiaceae. Next base: position 3,993 of record JBOHHD010000716.1, on the reverse strand, counting down.
CGCCGTTCGAGCCGGGCGCCACCGGAACACCGACCGCCGCCATGGTCTCCCGCGCGGTCACCTTGTCCCCCATCGCGGAGATTGCCTCCGCGCTCGGGCCGACCCAGCTCAGCCCGGCATCGCGCACCGCCCGAGCGAATCCGGCGTCCTCGGAGAGGAACCCGTAGCCGGGATGCACCGCGACCGCGCCGCTGCGCCGGGCGACGTCGAGTAACTGGGACGCGTCGCGGTAGGCGCCGCCAGGTGGCCCCTCCAGCGCGACCGCCTCGTCGGCCTCGGCGACGAAGGGCAGTTGCCCATCCACCGAGGAGTGCACCGCGACAGTACGGATCCCCAGCTCCCGAGCGGTGCGGATGATCCGACGGGCAATCTCGCCACGGTTGGCGATCAACAGTGATTCAAACACGTACTCACTCCCCCTGCTAGGGCCGCACCGGAGGCGGCCAGCGCGGCCGATGGGCCGCCGACGAACACCTCCGCAACGTACCGAGGCGCTCGCCGGGTGAGCTCAGCAGGGCTCAACCGGCAGCCGCCGGGGTGCGGTCCAAGTCGGGCTCCAGGTAGATGATGCGGGCGGCGGGGACCGCGGTGCGGATACGCGCCTCCGCCTGGTCGATGGCCCTGGCGACCTCCTCGGTGGCCAAGGCGGCACGCACGGCGATCTTCGCCGCCACCAGTAATTCGTCCGGGCCGATGTACTGCGTCTTGATGTGGATCACCCGGTCCACTCCCCCACCCACCATCGCCGCGCGGATGGCGCGCAATTCCTCCGCGCCGGATCCCTCTCCGATCAGCAGGCTCTTGGTCTCCACGACGAGGATCACCGCGATGACGCCGAGCAGCACACCGATGCACAGGGTGCCGATGGCGTCCCAGATCGGGTCTGCGGTGAGCACCGTCATCCCGACCCCGCCCAGCGCCAGGATCAGTCCCAGCAGCGCACCGGCGTCCTCCAGCAGCACCACCGGCAGCTCCGGGGTCTTGGCCTGCCGGATGAACTGCCACCAGCTGCCCTCACCCTTCAGCGGCCGCGATTCCCTGATGGCGGTCCGGAAGCTGAACGTCTCCAGCACGATGGCCACCGCCAGGATCACGACCGCGACGATCGGGGAGGTGAGTGGCTCGTGGCTCTCCAGTTTGTGAATGCCCTCGTAGAGGGCGAACACCGACCCGAGACTGAACAGCAGCAGCGCCACGACGAAGGAGTAGAAGTAGCGGTCGCGGCCGTAACCGAACGGGTGTGCCTCGGTGGCCTCCCGCCGGGCGCGCCTCTGGCCCAGCAACAACAGGCCCTGGTTGGAGGTGTCGGCTACCGAGTGCACTCCCTCGGCGAGCATCGACGATGAGCCGGTGACCAGGTAGCCGATGAACTTGGCCACCGCGATACCGGCGTTGGCCAATAGAGCGGCGATGATGGCCTTGGTGCCGCCGCTTGCCGCCACAGCAGCTCCTTCTCACCCGTTCGAACCCGTCCGGGCGAGGAGCCTACAAGCAGACCCCGTCAGTCTCGGGACCAGTGGCAAGGCCGGGCATCGCCCGGAAGAGCTGCACCGGAGTGGAGCCTGGATGGACCATCACCTCCGGATCGGCGGCGGCCAACCACACCGAACAGCCACGCCGCAGGGTCATCCGGTGGCCGTCGCGAGAACGCAGCTCGGCCGAACCCCGGGTGCACAACAAGATCTGCGGCCAACGGCTGTTCAGCAGCACCGGAGTGCGCTCGCCCGGCGCCCATTCCAATCGGGTCAGCCGAAATTCCTCGGCCGGCGTGCGATAGGCGATCTCCTGCGGCCCGACGAGCTCACCACGCTGCACCGGCAACTCACCATGGGTGAAGTCCAGTACCCGCAGCAGCTCGGGGACGTCAACGTGCTTGGCGGTCAGGCCGCCACGCAGCACGTTGTCCGAGTTGGCCATGATCTCCACACCAGTGCCCCGTAAGTAGGTGTGCAGGTTGCCGGCGGGCAGGTACAGCGCTTCGCCCGGCCCCAGCACGACATGATTGAGCAACAGGGCCGCCAGTACCCCCACGTCTCCGGGGTGCGCCTCCGCAAGCCCGAGCACCTCGGTGACCACGGCTCGGAACCGGCCCTGGCCGGCACCGTCGGAGCAGCCCCGGCGCAGCAACGCCGCACACGCCTGCACGGTGATCGGGAGCAGCGCTTTGACCGCGGGCTGGGGCAGGGTGATCCACGTGGTGAACAAGGTGCGCAGCCCGGCCGCGTCCGGCGCAGCCGCGAGCAGCGCTCGATAGGGCTCCAGTGCGGGAGCGTCCAGGGCGGCAAGCAGTTCGACGGTGCGAACCGGATCCCGGAAGCCGACGAGCGCGTGGAGCTCGGTGAGCGCGCAGATCAGCTCGGGCTTGTGACTGGAGTCGGGGTAATTGCGTTCCGGGGCGCCCCGCGGCACGCCCCGGGCCTCCTCGCGAGCGAACCCTTCGGCAGCCTGCTCCGCGGAGGGATGCGCCTGCAGGCTCAGCGGTTCCTCGGCGGCGAGTACCTTGAGCAGGAAGGGCAGCCGTTTACCCCAGTGCTGGGCGCAGCGAGCGCCGAGGTGGCGGTCGGGATCGGCGTGCAGGGCCTCCAGCAACGAGGTCTGGCCACCGTCGGCGTGCACCAGGACCGACGGGTCGGCCGGGTGCGCGCCAAGCCACAGCTCCGCCTGTGGGTGCGGAGCGGGGACCGGGCCGCCGAGCAGCTCCGCGATCGCCGTTCGCGAGCCCCAGGCATAGGGCCGGACCACGTTGCGTAACAACTCCACCCCTAGTCTCCCCTCCCCGCATGTTCCCTCCTCCGTACGCGGCCCAGCGCTCATCCGAAGGCGGATGCGGACCCGGTGGACTCGCGCGAGCCACCCCACCCCGGCCCACCGAGCACTCCCCGACCCAACCCGAGGTAGAGCGCCGCGAGATCGAACCGCAGCGCCAGCACCGCCGCGGAGCAGGCTAGGGCACCGGGCTCGCCCGGGCGCCCCATCAGTTCCTCGTCGGCGGTCACGACATCGGCGCCGGGCACCGCACGCATCGCCGCCGAGCGCTCAAGCTGCTGCTCGGATTGCACCCCGAGCAGTACCGGTCGCAGTTCCCTGCCGGAAGCGGGGTCCTCAAACGGATCGTGGAACACCTCGCTCCGCTCCTCGGCGCGGGTCACTTCCTGCCACAGCGCGGGGAGCACAGCAGCCTCGTGGAAGCCCGCCGCGTGCGCCACCACCCCGGCATGTGCGGCGAGCGCGCCCGCGGCGTGCCCAGCCACCGCGGTGGCCACCGGATCGGTGCCCCACAGCAAGGGAACCCGCTCGGCGAGCCGCAGGGCCAACGACTTGGCGGGATTGACGAAGGACTCGTGCCCGATGTGGTCGCGCTCGACCTCATGGTCTAGCTCGCCGGCCAGCACCTCGGGATCGGCCGGGAGCAGACCCAAGGTGTCCAGCAGCAGCAATCCGGCGGCCAACGTGCGTGGCAGAGCCAGCCCGAACGGCACGTCGATCCGGGGCACCAGCATCACCGACCGCCCTGCCGCCGCGGCCGCCACCGGACCGTCGGCCGGGGCGGTGAGCACCACCTGTGCCCCCCGGCGGACCGCTCGATCGATGCCCTCGGCGAGCTCGGGGTCGCCGGGATCGGTGGTGCTGGCCAGCACGACATCCAGGGCACCCACCCACATCGGCACGGATCGTGCCGTCACCACCGGCACGGGGCATGCCGACCCGAGCAACGCGACCAGGAGCGGGGCCGCGGCAGGTACCGCACCCGGCCGGGTGAGCAGGACCAGTGCCCGGGGACGTTGCCCGCTGAGGCGGTCCAATCCGGCTTCCCGCGCCGCGGTCGCCGTGGAGCGCACCTGGGCACCCGCCGTGGCCGCTGCCCGCAGCAGCCCGCCGCTGTCGATGGCTTCCAGCCGTCCGGGGTCGTCGAGCAAGTCGTCGTCGAACATCCGGCTTCCTGCATCGCTCGCCACCGTCCTCACCTCGATCCGGCGGGCCGGTCGTCGCCCC
>JBOHHD010000715.1:0-14630 GCA_050700515.1 Pseudonocardiaceae bacterium | reverse complement strand
CTGCACAGCCAGTCTGATCTCCCAGTCCCTGGATTCAGGAATCAAGATCGTCGCCAGTTGCTGCGCTGCCTTTGATTACTTATGCAACACCGCAGAAAGCCAGACGCTCGTCGAGGGTACGGACAGCGGTGGTATCCCGCCAGGGCCGCAACTGCGCGCGGCCTTGCTGCAATTGTTCGGCCAATCGGGCTGAGCTGTTTCCCGCCGCGATCTCACCGGCGTCACCGAGCAGACGCGCCGCCTCGTCCACTTTCCTGGACAGCACGCAAGCCCGAGCAAGATCTATGGTAGTCAAAGCAATGGTCCGGGTGAATGACGGATCCAGGGCCGCGAGCGACCGCCGGGTATGGTCAGCGGCACGTTCAGCATCGCCGAGCTCAAGGTGACACTTGCCGCAATACGAGATGTGCTGCGCTTCACTGTAGGCGTAAAGATAGCTGGGAAACTGTTCGTCAACCGATCCCAGGGCTGCCTCCGCCGCGTCCAGCGTCGCCAGACACCTATCGCGCTGTCGGTCGGCGGCGTAGGCACCCGCAGTCTTGTCGGCGCAAAAAGCGCGGAGTCGCATATCGTCTGTTCGATTAATCCACTGGCTTGCCGCCACGGCGTGGTCGATACCAGTACGCGGCTTGCCCTGCCAGACCGCCAAGTGGCTCATATTGCACAGCACCGTCGCCCCCAGCTCAGTGTTCCCTGCCTCGTGAGCCAGCTCCCGAGCGCCTTCGTAGTAATACGCCGCGCTGGTGAAATCGTTCAGGTCGAATGACAACCACCCGGCCTCCCGCGAGGCATAGCTCAGCGCAGAGAGCAGCTGCGGCCGAAGAGAGCCTGGACAGTCCAGCAGGAGTGAATGGGCGAGGTCGCGCTGAGCGAGGACGGTCTCGAGGGCGGCTTGGGGGCCGAGCACATCGTCCTGCCGTTCACAGTGCCGCAAGATTGCTTCGATGTGCTCGATGGTCTGGGTGTCGACTCGGCTCGATCCGCTGAGCACTGCGGCGAGGCGCTCGTATCCATCCCCGTCGACGATTCCGGCGGCAGAGGCGGCCAGGGCCGCCCGAGAGAAAAATTGCAGCGCGTTGCGACGGTCCATGGTGTGTGCCCAACGTCGGAGGAGCTGTACGAACTGATGGTACGCACGGTCACGTTCCGCAGGGGTGGTCAGCGAGGACGTCAGGGATTCCAAGTGGTGCAGCAATGCCACGGCGACCTGGTCCGGCAGGGCCAGCGCGGTCAACGCCGTCACCGCTGGCGCCTGGTCGGACAAGATCAGCCCAGTGGCACCGGAGCTTCGGGGACAGTCCTCTGGTACTGCGCTGGGCCGCGCCGGTACACGCTCCGCACCGACGCCAGATCGATTCGACATTCGCGCAGGCACAGATAACCGGGCGAGTCGATACGTTCGGGAGTGGCGACAAGAGACAGTGCGCCTGGGAAGTCGGCAGTGTCGATCGACGCGACTACTGCATCACGGGTCAATAGTGCGTCGATGACCTGGCCGGCAGTCCCATCCTGGGCCTGCGTGATCACGAGCACGGTCTGCTCGGCCTGCCGACTCACTCTTCGTCCATCTCGACGTAGTGGATGGTATCCGGCTTGACACCTTCCACTTTGCCGTCATTGGTAATCTGAGTCGGTTCGGTTCTTGTCTTGTTGGTTGGCACCTTGCTGTGCTTGCCGCACTCGATCAGACGCACAGCATGCCGCAGCCCAAAGGGTCAGGTAGCCGGTCCGGACGGCAGGGCCGAGCTGGTTGTCAATTGTCCGCCGCTCGGCAACAAAGGGAACCTACTGGTGAGAGGCATCAACGGGTCTGGTATTTCGCCGCACTCGGACATAGGACTCCCCTGGATTCAGGAATCAAGATCGTCGCCAGTTGCTGCGCTGTCTTGATTATTTATGTAACACCGCATGAAGCCAGACGCTCGTCGAGAGTGCGGACAGCGGTGGTATCCTGCCAAGGCTGCAACTGCGCGCGGCCTTGCTGCAATTGTTCGGTCAGCCGGGCCGAACTGTTTCCCGCCGCGATCTCACCGGCGTCACCGAGCAGACGCGCCGCCTCGTCGATCTCTTCGCACTGCCCATACGCCATGCTGAGATCGACGGTGGTGAAAGCTATGTCTCGGACTGCTGAGGGGTCCAGCTTCCTGAGCGACTGCTGGGCATAGTCGGCAGCGCGCTGGCCGTCATGCAGCTCAAGGTGGCACATGCCGCGAACAGAGAAGTTAGTTGCCTCGTCGTAGACGAGTGAGACAGATTCCGCCGGGTCGTCACCGGCCGCCGGGAGCGCAGAGTGGGCGGCGTCCAGTGCGCTCAGGCAGGCGTCACGCTGCCCGTCGGCGGCATAGGCGCGCGCGGCCACGTCGAAGGTGTAGGCCCGCAACCGCTGATCACTACTGCGGCTGGCCCAGTGCCCAGCCGCCACAGCGTGGTCGATGCCGGTGTGCGGCATACCCCGCCAGGTGGCCAAGCGGCTCATCTCGCACAGCACAAACGCCCCCCGCTCCGGGTTCTGCGCCTCGTGGGCCAGCGACCGGGCGTCCTCGTAGTAATAGCCCGCGTCGTCGAACTGGTTCAGGTCGAACGAGAGCCACCCAGCCTGGCGAGAAGAGTCGCTCAGCACCGAAAGCAGCCGGGGCCGAAGCGGGTCTGAGCAGTACGGTAGCAGCGACCGGGCCAGCTGGCGCTGGGCGAGCACCGTATCGAGCGCGGAGTGCGGACCAAGCGCGTGATCCTGCCGATGACAATGCCGCAGCACAGCTTTGATGTGCTCGATGGTCTGGGCGTCGACTCGGCTCGATCCGCTGAGCACCGAAGCGAGGCGCTCGTATCCGTCCCAGTCGAGAGCTCCGGCAGCGGAGGCGGCCAGGGCCGCCCGATAGAGAAAGTGCAGCGCGTTGCGACGGTCCATGGTGTGTGCCCAACGTCGGAGGAGCTGTACGAACTGATGGTACGCACGGTCCTGCTCCACAGGGGTGATCAGCGAGGACGTCAGGGATTCCAAGTGATGCAGCAATGCCACGGCGACCTGGTCCGGCAGGGCCAGCGCGGTCAACGCCGTCACCGCCGGCGCGTGGTTGGGCAGGATCAGCCCGGCGGCGGTACCGGACATCTCGGGACGGGCGTCTGACGTCGCTGGGTCCAGTTCGTCGGGACTGGCCGGTTCGGGAGCTTCAACGATCTCGACCACCGGAGGTTCGGTGATCGCGAACAGCTGTCGGGCGGAGTGACCGGGGAACATGGCTTCGAGCACGGTGCAATGCCCCGGGTGGGGCAGCCCAGAGGTCTGGCCGCGGATCCACTGGTGGAACTGAGGTTCGGTGGGGTGGCTGCCCACGAGGTTCTGGTCGATCATCGCGGCCGTGATGTCGTAGGTCCGACAGAACTCGCGGTAATGGTGCAGGCAGCGGCGCCGGAGCAATTCCGGCAGCAGGGTCGACCCGTTGATGTCCTCGGACTGGTGGGGAGGTTGGAACAATTCCGCGGCTGTCCATCCGGGCAGCATGGCTTCCAGGACCGCGCAGTGCCCGGCGTGGGGCAGGTCCTGGACCTGTCCGGCCAGCCACCGTCGGAAGGTCGACAGGCTCGGGTAGGTCTGGGTCAGGTTTTTGTCCAGGCTTGTGGCGGCGTTTTGGTAGGCCCGGGTGAACATGCCGTAATTCTGCCAATGGCGCTCACGCAGTAATGCTTTCAGCATCGTCGGATCCGACGCCCCTCGTTGCGGTGTGTTTGGGACGTGGTCACCGTTCTCCGCTGTCGGCTGAGCCATTACCCCTCCTGGAACCCCTTTTTCGGTGTCACCGATCGCGCGAAGCATAACCACCCGATCACCCACCCGTCCCCCACCACTCACAGCTCGCGCCCCTCATGGCACCACAATGGGACGTAATGAGACCACCATGAACAACCAGCACACAGCACCCCGGGAAAAGGTGTCGCTGATCGTGGACCGGTAAGCTAAACCCGAAGTTGATCTCCTGCGGGTCGGTGTGTGATTTGCGGGGAAAGCCAACCGGGTGGGAAGAGCACCGCGATGCCTGGGGAAGCACCGCGGACGAGCGGTGCCAGGTCGCTCCAGCGCCGCAGGCGCCGAGTCACCCGTGACAGCGGTTCTCCGCCCGGTCGAGCAACTCGCCGAACATCCGCTCGCTCATCCCCGGCGGGTAGATGCCAGCTTGATACCCCGCGCCTGCCGGGGACCGACAGACCAAGACCGGCGGGGTGACCGCGGAGGATGGACCGCCTGGTGCCGGGCGGACCGCCGAGCGCGTCACTCGGGTATTGAAGTCCCGGAACCCCAAGTTGACGGGTTTCTTGAGCCTGTATGCCCGATCCCCGATCATCGACACGACTCCGACATGCAACTCGCTCGTCACCAAGAACGGGGCGTCCATGTCGCTGCCTTACTCCGCTGCCGCTCCTCACGCTCGCCTCTCGGACTCCCACAACTGTTGCAATATCTATGCAACAAAGATTCCGCTACCGGCCGGGTGAAAGTTGCGTACGCCCGGGCTGGGTAACGATTCAGCAACGCTGGCTGCACAGCAGGTCAGCGGCGACGCCAGCGCGCGACCACCAGGTCAGGCGACGTTGCAGGATCGTTACCCGTTACCCTTTGCACTCGGTTTTGAGCTTTCCGTAGCTGGGTAGGCCCAACCTGACCCTCGGAACGAGCAGCCTGGGTAACCAGTTGGTGACCAGGTGAAACGAGGCGAGACCAGCAGGGTGGACCCAGCGGACCGGCTGCCCACAGCGACAGGAGACGGCAGACGACCCGGTGAGAGATAGGTGAATATCCAAATAAATAACCGCGCCCTATACGTACCAGCCGTCCATGTCGTTACCCACGTGGTGAACCACAACATGCCCGATCACGTACAAAGGGCATGGGAGGATCCATGTGAAGCGAATCTTCGTAGACCAGTAGAGCCCAGCAGAGCTTCGTCCTGGGTTACCAGCCGCAGCATGTGTCGCTTACCCAGACCTCGTGAGCTGCGCAATTTCGTTGTACGTCGTGCAACACCCGTGCCCGTAAACGGGCCGTAGGAGAGGATCAAGTATGGCAATACCAGCGGCCACGCGTCCCGGACGACGGCGACGCGTGGGGGTGGCTCTCATCGCCAGCGGAGCCGTTATGGCCACTACCGCGCTCCTTCTGGTGCCGAGCGCCGGCGCCTCCAGCCACCGGGAGGCCCCGCTCATCGCGGGTGACCCTGCGGTGGACAACACGGACGTCTGGGCTTTTACCAGCCCGGATGACCAGGACACCGTGACCATGATCGCCAACTGGCAACCGCTGGCCGAGCCCAACGGCGGCCCCACCTTCTACCCATGGGCCGAGGGTGCGTATTACGACATCAACGTCGACAGTGACGGCGATTCCGAGCCCAACCTGATCTACCGGTGGATCTTCGAGACCCAGGACGGGCGGGACAATACGTTCCTGTACAACAACGGGCCGGTCACCAGCCTCGATGACGAGAATCTGCTGTTCCGGCAGACCTACGACCTCGTGGTGATCGACGACGAGGGCAACGAGCAGACCCTGCTGGATAATGCCCCGGCGGCGCCGTCGAACCTCGGGGCGGCGTCGATACCCGACTACGCCGATTTGACTCAGCAGGCGGTCATCGGGCTGCCGGGCGGGGGGAAGAGCTTCGCCGGTCAGGGCGATGAGCCCTTCTTCCTGGACCTGCGGGTGTTCGACCTGCTCTACGGTGGAAACCTGACCGAGATCGGCCAGGACACGCTGGCCGGCTACAACTCCAACACCCTGGCCATCCAGGTGCCCAAGTCGGCGCTCGCGCTGAACGGGAATCCCGAGGCCAACCCGGTGATCGGGGTGTGGAGCGACACCGAGAAGCAGTCGATGCAGCTCTCACCCGGAGAGGAGAACCCCACCGGGCAGCACGTGCAGGTGTCCCGGCTGGGCAGCCCGTTGATCAACGAGGTCATCGTCCCGGCTCAGATGAAGGACGCCTTCAACGCCTCCCAGCCGGTCCAGGACGCCGGCAACCAGGCGCTGCTCGACCGGGTCACCGAGCCCGAGGTGCCCCAGCTCATCCAGCAGATCTACGGTCTGCCGGCGCCTGCGGGTCCGCGCAATGACATCGTGGAGGTCTTCCTCACCGGTATCACCGACAAGACCGGTGATGAGATCAACATGGGCGCGCTGAACTCCCAGCTGGACAACGCCGATGTCAACCCCGACGAGTTCCAGCCCTCGGATCAGCTGCGGCTGAACATGTCGACCCCGGTAGCGGCCCAGCCGAACCGGCTCGGGTTGATCGCTGGCGATCAGCAAGGGTATCCGAATGGTCGGCGGCTGGTCGACGACATCGTCGACATCGAAGTTCTGGTGATCGAGGGTGCCTTGCGGCCTGAACCGGTTGCGGCGGCACTGCTGGCCGGCGACCTCGTCATCGCCAACCAGAAGCCGTTCCTCGATGTGTTCCCCTACGTCGCGACGGCGAACAACCAGTCCGTCAACAGCGTGGCGGGTGGGCTCACCCTGCCCCCGGTCCCGACCGGGCCATTGTTCCCCCTCCCGTTGGGGGCCGGGTTGGGTGCGCTGGTTCTGGTCGGTATCGGCGGTTCGATGCTGCGGCGGCGCACGGACAAGGATCCGGAGCACGGTCACGTCGCCCCGGGCGTCGAGTGACCGCGCTGTATCGACTGATTGACGACTGCGGCTGATTGACCATTGCGAGGTGCGGCCGGGCAGCTGTTCCGGCCGCACCCCGCAGTCGCGCCTCATCCATTTCATTCATGCCAGGAGGTACCCGCGTGTCCAGCAACGACGTCGCCGGGGCCAAGCAGAGGCGCTGGCTCCCGATCGCGATGCTCGCCACCGGGCTCGTCCTGCTCGGTGTCGCCGTCGTCGCGATCAGCGACGCCAGCGGCACGCCGAGCTCACCGGTGGCGGGCAAACCCGCGCTCGACCCGCTCTCGCTGGCGATCGAAACCGCGCAGCAGGAGCTGCGTGCCGATCCCGACGACAGCCTGACCTGGGCGCAGCTGGGCTCGGCGTACGTGGAGCAGGCGCGCGCGACCGCCGATCCCTCCTATTACGAGAAGGCGCAAGGCGCGCTGGACCGCTCGATGACACTGCAACCGCAGGGCAACGGCGAGGCAATGATCGGACTCGGCGCGCTGGCCAACGCCCGGCACGACTTCGCCGAAGCACGGGACCTGGCGCTGGCCGCCCGCGAGCTGCGGCCCGCCACCGGGGAGGTCTACGGCGTGCTGGCCGACGCGCTCACCCAGCTCGGCGACGCCGAAGGGGCCACCGACGCGGTGCAGCGCATGCTCGACACCAAGCCCGGTATCGCCGCGTTCACCCGGGCCTCCTACGACCTGGAGCTGCACGGCCGGCTCGACGACGCCCGCCAGGCGTTGCAGCAGGCCCTGCGCGACTCCTACACCCCGGCCAACATTGCCTTCTGCCGCTACTACCTCGGTGAGCTCGCGTTCCACTCCGGCGACCTCGACGAGGCGGCGGCGCAGTACGCCCTGGGGCGCGCGGCCACCCGCCATGACACGATGCTGCGGCAGGGCGAGGCGAAGGTCGCCGCCGCCCGCGGCGACATCCCGCAGGCACTGGCCGGCTATCAGACCGTGACCAGCCGGGTGCCGCTGCCGCAATACCTGCAGGAGTACGGCGAGTTGCTGCTCGTCGCCGGCCAGGAGGAGCAGGCGAAGGCTCAGTTCACCCTGTTCACCCAACAGCAGCAGTTCTACGAGGCGGTCGGGGCCACCGACGACCTCGCGGTGTCCCAGTTCGCCGCCGATCATGGCGATCCGGCCGAGGCGCTGCGCCGGGCGCAGGCCGAGTGGGAGCGCAGGCAGAGCGTGTTCGTCGCCGATGCGATGGCCTGGGCGTTGCACGTCAACGGCCGGGACGCCGAGGCCCTGCCCTTCGCCGACCGCGCGGCCTCGTTGGGCTGGCGCAACGCCACCTTCGCCTACCACCGCGGGATGATCCTGGCCTCGCTGGGGATGCGCGCCGAGGCGCAGCGTCAGCTCGCCGAGGCGTTGGAGATCAACCCGTACTTCTCCCCGCTGCACGCTCCCCAGGCCCGTGCGGCCTTGGACGAGCTGCGGAGCGTCAGGTGACCCGCTGCGCACCGCGCCGGCCGGCCAGGGTGCTGCGCCGGTTGACCGTGCTGGCCGGGATCGTCGTCACGCTGGCCCTGGTGAGCCCGGGTACCGGGTCGGCCCATCCGCTGGGCAACTTCACGGTCAACCACTACTCCGGTCTGACCATTCATCCCGACCGGGTGGACCTGCGCGCCGTGGTGGACAGCGCGGAGATCGCCACCCTGCAACAGCGACCGCAGGTCGACATCGACGGCGACGACGTGGTGTCCGCTGCCGAGCGAGAGTCCTACGCCACCGCGACGTGCGACCAGCTCTCCACCGCGGTGCGCGCCACCGTCGGCGGCGAGCCGCTGCGCTTCACCGTGCGTGGCACCGAAGTGAGTTACCCACCCGGCCAGGGCGACCTGCCGACCACCCGACTGACCTGCCAGTTGACCGCGCCGGCGGCGCTGGACGAACCCACCACACTCACCTTCCGGGACGAGTTCACCAGCGATCGGATCGGCTGGCGGGAGATCACCGCAGTGGGTGTGGGCATCGGCCTGGCGCAGTCCCCCGTGCCCGACCGCAGTATCAGTGACGAGCTGCGCAGCTACCCGAACGACCTGCTCACCGAACCGCTGGACGTGCGGGAGGTGGAGCTGCGCACCGTCCCCGGCGGTATCAGCTCGCTGAGCCCGACGGCTCTCGGTGATGCCCCGACCGCGACCGGAATCGAACGGTTGCTCGGCTGGGGCACCGACCGGTTCACCGCCCTCGTCGGCGCCGAGCTGACCCCCCTGGTCGGGGTACTGGCCGTGCTGCTCTCCCTGGTGCTCGGCGCCTCGCACGCCGCGCTACCCGGACACGGCAAGACCTTGATCGCCGCCTACCTCGCCGGGCGGCGCGGCACCACCCGCGACGCGCTTCTGGTCGGCGCCACCGTGACCGTGACCCACACCGCTGGGGTTCTCGTGATCGGGCTGCTGCTCAGCGCGTTCGCCACCCTGATCGGTGAGCAGCTGCTCGGCTGGCTCGGCGTGGCCAGTGGGCTGCTCGTCGCCCTGATCGGTGTCGTCCTGCTGCGCGATGCCCGGCGCGCGCGCCGGGCTGTCTCCACGATGAGCGCACCGGTTCCGGCGCCCGATCTGGTCACCGTTTCCAGCCATGGCCATTCCCCCGGCCACGGCCATTCCCATGGGCACTCGCACGGGCACGGGCACTCGCACCGGTCCACGGTAGCCGCCGGTGACAGGTTCGGGCGACCGGCGTTGCTCGGTATGGGGGTAGCCGCGGGCCTGGTGCCCAGCCCGTCCGCGCTGCTGGTGCTCCTGGCCGCGATCAGCTTGGGCAAGACATGGTTCGGGGTCCTGCTCGTGCTCGGCTACGGATTCGGGATGGCCGCGACGCTCACTGCCGTGGGCCTGCTGCTGGTGCGGCTGCGCGATCGTGCCCAACACCGACTGACCCAGCGTCGGTTGAGCCAGGGCCCATTGACGCCGGGTCGGGGAAACCGGCTCTTCGGCCGGCTGACAGCGGCCGCCCCGACGCTCACCGCCGCGCTCGTGCTCCTGGTAGGGCTGGGGCTCGTGATTCGCGGTTTCACCGGAACGATCTAGGATGCCGCCCGTGCCTATCCGCCGCCTGCTGCCCGCGTGCGCCCTCGTCCTGCTCGTCGCCATCGGCTGCGCCGACGACGGCGGGCCGATCTTCAACAACGAGGGCGGCCAGCAGGAGATCAGCTGCCTGCAGCATCAGCCCGAGCCGCCCGGCTCCCGCTACACCGACGCCGAGGGTCGCGACACCGCCGAACTGCTCGCGGTGCTGCGCTACTACACCGCCCACGGCACCAAGCCCTACTGCGACGGAACGCCCGCCACCGAAGCCGACCGGGCCTGGGCCGAGCTCTACATTGAGCAGGGCGCGGATCGGGCCAACGTCGCACCGATACTCGACGCACGGTAGCGTCCGGTTACTCAGCCGACCTGGCTGGCTGCGCCCTCTGTAACTGTCAGTGGCCTCCGGGAAAGCACTGTTGGGCCATAAGTAGGTGCCACCCACGGCAACTTCGCACCACAGTTGACTTCGCACCACAGTTGCCCATGACCGGCCATCCGGGAACTGGTCGCGAAATTCATACAGACCGATTCGACGATACTCACGCCGGCGACCCCGTTTTTGTCGGTGCCGGGTTATAGCGTGATGCTCGTGAGCGTTCGGCAGTTGATTCCGGAGGGTCTGGCGGACATTCCGCCGGGTCCGGAGCTGGCGTGCGTTCTGGCCGGTGTCGAGCTGTCCCAGTTGTCGGGTTTCGATTGTGTGGAAGTCCTCAAGGCCCAGTACCGGCAGGCGAATCATGAACGCGCCCGGGTGATGGCCGCGATGGTGGAAGTCGGGCTGTGTGGCCCTACGCACGACGACGACCTGACACGGATGGCGGCACCGGATGAGTTTTCCGCCGACGAGGTCCGCGCGGCCCTGGGGCTGACCCGTCGCGCTGCGGAGGCCCAGTTCTGGCTGGCCCATGACCTGGTGACCCGGCTGCCCCAGGTGCACGCCGCGATGGATGGGGGTGTGCTGGACGAACCGCGAGCGCGGATATTCTCCGAGTGGAGCACCGAGTTATCCCCGGAGCAGGCCCAGGCGGTGTGCGCTGGGCTACTGCCTCGGGCGCCGGAGCTGACCACCGGGCAGCTGATCGAGCAGATCAAGAAGCTGGCCATCGCCGCGGACCCGGATTGGGCACGACGGCGCTACGAGCAGGCTGTTGCCGACCGCAAGGTGGTCGGGCGGCGCAATCCGGATGGTTCGGCGAACCTGTCCGGATACAATCTGCCGCTGGAGCGGGTGGCCGCGGCCAGTGGGCACATCGACACGCTCGCAAAAGCCGCGAAACGCGCCGGTGACTCCCGCCTGTTGGACCATATCCGGGCGGATTTGTTTCTCGGGATGACCGATGGCACCTATACCGGGCTGGATGACGCCGCCATAATCGAGCTCCTCACCACCGCGTCGACCGACCAATCCGACAGGGACGAGGACACCGACGGCAGATCCGACGACAACGGACCTGAGGACAAAGGACCCGAGGACAACGGACCCGACAGCGAGGGGCCGAACGACAAGGGTCCGAACAGCACCGGGCCGAACAACTGCGGGCCGGACAACGCCGAAGCCGCTGATAACGGACCGGCCGGTGATGGGGAGGCCGGTAACGAACGGGGCGGTGAATGCCGATTCCCGGCACCCGGGAGACCATCCACCAGTTCGGCCCCCGCGCCACTGGGGGCGGGGTTGGAATTGCGGGTTCGGCTGTCCACCCTGCTCGGCCACGACCGGTATCCGGCCGAGTTGGCCGGGTGGGGACCTCTGCACGCTGAGCTGGCCCGCGAGCTCATCGCGAGCCTCGGTGGCGCCCGGTGGCGTTTCGCGCTCACCGATGAGCAGGGGCAGCTGACCCATTGCGGCATCACCCGGGCCCGGCCCACCGGTACCTGCCCGCGCTCCGCCGGCTGTCGGGCCATAGTGGAGCTGCAGGTACCCGCCATCCTGCTGCGCGCCCTGGCCGCCGATCCCACCACGCCGGCCGCCTGGGCCACCGTCATCGTCGATCTGATCCGGCAGCTCGACCACGGCACCAGCAGCGAGGCTCCCTTCGCCGCCGACGCCGATCGGCGCTTCCCCGGTGCCGCGCTGCGCCGCTACCTGGAAATCCGCGACCGGTGCTGCACCATGATCGGTTGCCGTGCCCCCGCCCACACCGCCGACAAGGACCACACCGTCGACCACGCTTACGGCGGCCCCACCACAGGACCCAACCTCGGGGACGCCTGTAAGCATGATCACCGGCTGAAGCACGAGGGTGGCTGGGCGCTGACCCAGCCTGAATCTGGAGTGTTCCGCTGGACCAGCCGCTTGGGCCACATTTATCAGCGCCGGCCAGCGGCGATCATCGAACCGCTGCCCGCTCCCATTCCGCGGCGCCGGCCCCCTTATCCGCTCGTGATCCCCTTCGATGACGGCGGGGAGGACACCCAGATCTGGGAGGACCTCCCACCCGAACCTGAGCCGAAACCGCCCCCCGAACCCCACCCCAGCGCCGATATTCCACCGTTTTGATTCCCACCCAGGCTATGCGGGGGTGACAATTGAAGGGGCCTCTCGGGTGATGGTTTTGTCGGGGTCGTCGCTAGCGAGAGCTATATCGCTTTTGTCAACGCCGCCGTCGCCGTCGAGGTCGGTAACAAATACTCCGCTTTGGGTGTCGTAAATAACGCCGCTCGTCTGCAGCAGAGTGCGGCCCGGCAACAGCTCCACGTGTTGCCCGGCGAGCTCGGCAAAACTCACTACATCAGACATCAAGGTCCCCCTCGTCTCGTAGGAAAACGTGACCCCCCGTGGGCCGAGCACGGAAAAAATTCGTCAGTGAATTTCCGATGCGATATCATATATTCTGACGAAAAAGCCGGGTCGGCGGCAACCGTTGTTGTACTTAAATCCTCCGCGCCGCCCACCGAGAAATGCCTATGAATACGTAACCGGCGGCCCTGCTCCACGTAACCGGCGACGAGCTTGACTCTCGACACCCAGGGGGTACAGCTATTTATCGCCACCCTCACCGACACAGTTTCGAAATTCATCGACGAACAGGGCCTGGGTGCCGTGGACACGGTCGGGAGTTCGATGGGTGCCCGGATCGTGCTCGGCTGGGGCCGGCAGGATCGGGTGACGCTGCCCCGCCAAGCCGCTCGGGCGCTCCGCGCGTTCCCCGACGCGCAGCTGCACTGGTTCTCCCACTGCGGCCACTTCCCCCAGTGGGATGCACCCGAGGACGCCGTCCGGCTCATCATGCGCGGCACGGCCTGAAGCTCGGCGGGGTTTCGCTTCGCCTGCTGCGGGGCATTCTCCCAGGCGTGTCCACCCCCAAGCGTCGTACCCCGGCTCAGGCTGGGCCTACCCAGCCCGAGCAGCGCAAAGACGCCATGCTGCGCGCCGGACGGCTCGCCTGGGCCGCCGTGGGGATCATCGCCGTGGCCGTACTGTTATGGATCGCCATGTCGCGGCTGGCCGTGGTGGTGGTGCCGCTGCTGCTTGCGCTGTTCCCCGCGGCCGCGCTCGCCCCGCTGGTCGGTTGGCTCACCCGGCACCGGGTGCCCCGGGCTCTCGCCGCGCTGCTGGCCCTGCTCTGCCTGTTCGCGGTGATCGGTGGGCTGTTCGCCGCCGTGGTACCCGCCTTCATCGCCCAGCTGCCCGCGCTGGGTGACTCCCTCACCCGGTCGTTCCAGCAGCTGCAGCCGCTGCTGGAACGGATACCCGGAGTGCCACCGGGCACCACGCTGCAGGGGTTGGCGCAGCGTGCCATGACAGGACTGGGTGGGGGGCAGGCACTGGGCGCCACGCTGGGCTACACCCGTAGCGCGGTGGAGTTCTTGGGGGCGCTGCTCCTGCTGCTCGTCGCGCTGTTCTTCTATCTCTACGACGGCGCGCGGATGGCTTCCGCCGGGATCGGCCTGCTGCCCCGCCCGAACCGGAAGCAGGCCGGAGAGCTGAGCGGCCAGCTGTGGAGCACGCTGGGCAACTTCATCCGTGCGCAAAGCGCGGTGGCGGTGGTCGACGCCGTACTGATCGGGGCCGGGCTGGCGTTGCTCGGGGTGCCGCTGGCCCTGCCGCTCGCGGTGCTGGTGTTCCTCGGTGGGTTCTTCCCATACATCGGGGCTGCCGTCTCGGGACTGCTCGCGGTACTCGTGGCGCTGGCCGACAGCGGAATGTGGACGGCGGTGGGCGTGCTCGCGCTGGTGCTCGTCGTGCAGCAGCTGGAGGGCAACCTGATCGCGCCTCTCATCACCGGCCGCATGCTGCGCCTGCGGGCGTTCACCGTGATCGTCGCGGTCGCGGTCGGCGCGACGCTGCTCGGCGTTCTCGGGGCCTTCCTCGCCGTGCCCGCCGCGGCGTGCCTACAGCGAGCATGGAGCTTCCTGCGCGAGCGGCACACCGGCTCCACCGGACGCAATGACCCCTCAGCGGTGTAGAGCTTCGGCGGACCACCCTGGTCATCCTCTGCCACGTGCGCCGAGAAGGCTGCGGCGGGCGAGCTTCGACAAGTGATCGAGCGCGTGAAGCGCGCTGCGCTGGTCCGCCGTGATGGTAGGACGTTGCAGGACTGGCCCGCACTGGTGACGAGGACGACCGGTTTCCGGTGACGGTCCCGGCATTAGCCGCACTCCACGGCCCCCATTGCGCCGCCTATGCGCAGTGGGGGCCGCAGGCTATTCATTCAGCTTGCAGTCTTGTGTCGTATCACGCTGTCATCGGGCGAATCGAAGACCGCCGAGGTGCAAATTAGGCATCATCCTGGTGAAATCAGATACTGACAACGGAGAAGCTCCACGCACAAGCGTGAGGTGGTTTCGAGTCACTCCACCGGTCGGTGTGTCCGCACGTTTCGTCGTATTGCTCCTGTTGGCCCGAGGAGGCCGAAGCCTTCGATACCAAGTACGAAAGACACCTAGGCATGCCGCACCGAGGAGACCGCTCATTAATCCTCGCAGTAACGT
>JBOHHD010000714.1:0-5443 GCA_050700515.1 Pseudonocardiaceae bacterium | reverse complement strand
CCGGCTTCGAGACCGGGGTGAGCATGATGCCGCTGGTGCACGCGGACGGCGCTGACGAGCGGGAACGCCTGCGCAACCGGATCGCCAACACCCGCAAGCTGCTCACCGTCGCCGCGGTGATCATGAGTGTCTACCTGATCACCACCAGCTTCGTGACCACGGTGTTCATCCCGCCCGCCGAATTCGCGCCGGGCGGCCAGGCGAACGGTCGCGCGCTGGCCTACCTGGCCCACGAGTTCCTCGGCGGGGCATTCGGCACGGTCTACGACATCAGCTCGATCCTCATCCTGTGGTTCGCCGGCGCGTCGGCGATGGCCGGCCTGATCAACATCGTGCCGCGCTACCTGCCGGGGTACGGGATGGCCCCGAAGTGGGCGGGCGCGGTACGTCCGGTTGTGCTGATCTACACCGCGGTGGCCATCGTGATCACGATCCTGTTCCGCGCCGACGTGGACAGCCAGGCCGGTGCCTACGCGACTGGCATCCTGGCCATGATGGTGTCCGCGGCGTTCGCGGTGACGGTATCCGCGCGCCGGCGTCGCCGACCGCGCGCGGTGCTCGGATTCGGGCTCGTCACACTGATCTTCGCCTATGCGCTCGGGGAGAATGTGATCGAGAAGCCGGATGGCATCGTCATCTCACTCGCCTTCATCGCCGGGATCATCGTGATATCGGCCGTCTCCCGGCTCACCCGCACCACCGAACTGCGCGCCGATCACATCGAGTTCGACGAGTCCGCGCTGTGGATGGTCAAAGACAGCGCCGACGCCGCGACGTTGCACATCGTCGCCAACAAACGCCAGGCCGGGGATCCCGCGGAGTACCGGGACAAGGAGCGCGAACAACGCGATCTCAACCCGATCCCGGAACACGCCCGGATTCTGTTCTTGGAAGTCGAGGTGACCGACCCTTCCACCTTCTCCCAGGTGCTCCACGTCCGCGGGGTCGAGATCGACGGGTACCGGATTCTGCGTACCGAAAGCCCCGCCGTTCCCAATACCCTCGCCGCTATCACGCTCCGGCTCCGCGACGACACCGGCCGCCGTCCGCACCTGTACTTCCAGTGGTCGGAGGGCAACCCGCTGGCACACCTGCTCCGCTACGTCCTGTTCGGCAAAGGAGAGATCGCGCCGGTGACCCGTGAGGTGCTGCGCGAAGCAGAGCAGGACCTCACCCGCCGCCCCGTCGTCCACGTCGGCGGGTAGTCGGCTTGGCGGATAGTTCGGTCTGGTCGCCGGCTGAGTAGGGTGCCCGACGTGATGCACGACGACGAACTGCTCGGCCGGGTGCGGGAGCTGCGCGCGGCGGGGCGCTCCCCGAAGGAGATCGCCAGAGCGCTGGGTGAGCGGCCGGCCACGGTCGCGTCCCTGGTGCGGGATATCGCCAAGCAGGATGGCGCCGCCGCGCCGGAGCCTGCGGTGGCCGGCTGCTGGGTGAGCCCAGGCTGGAGCGCGGGCCTCACCATCAACGGACACGACGAGTGGCCGGACATCGCTTCGAAGGACCCCGGTATCAGCGGGCTCGTGGCTGTCGTCGTCGCGCGGCGACACCGCCCGCAGCGGGTGTCGGTCTGCGGCTACCTCGTCGATGTGTACTGCCTCGGGGTGAAGAACGCCCTCGGGCCCAAAATCATGAACGACCGCGACCTACCCGCCTTCCTCGACATGTTCTTCGGCGGGTTCGAGCACGCCGGCGCCCCGGTCGAGGCGCCGCTGGAGCTGGCCCGGCACCTGGTCTGGGGAAGCATCGACTACGCTCGCGAGCTCGGGTTCGAACCCCACCCCGACTTCTCCCCTGCCGCCGGATACCTCGGGCCGTGGCAGGAGAGCAGCGCCATCACCTTCGGCCGTGACGGCAAGCCGTTCTACATTCAAGGCCCGCACGACGACCCGAACAAGGTCACGCGCACCCTGACCAAATCTGCCGGCAACGGCAACTTCCACTTCAGCGCAGTGGCCGGGACGTTGAGCGACTGAATAATCCACCCATACGGTCAACGCCCGCATCGACGAGCTGAGGCATCGCACAGAACTGCGGGGAAGCACTTCCGCAATGCCGGACGAAGTGGGGAACCGGCGCGCACTGGTCTCCGTCTGATAGGAATAGGACTTAAGTCGGGCGACACCGGACACCTGGGGGACTTCCGTGGCAAAGAAGGGAAGCGAGGGTGCGGTTGCGGACTTCTGTGCTGAGTTGAAGCGGCTGCAGCAGCGGTCCGGCCTCAGCCCGGCAGCACTGGCCAGAGAAGTGGGCTACAGCAAGGCACAGCTGTACGAGATCTTGAGTGGGCGGATCATCCGACCACCCGATTGGGACAGATTTGTCGAACCTCTGGTCCGGGCGTGCACCGATAATAACGAACGCGCAGTTCGTGCCTGGCGAGGGCGTCACGATGTGATCATGGGGGTGTGGAACGAGTCCAGACGCTCCAACCGGCAGGATGACTCTCCCAGATCGACGGAGGCGACGCCGCTGGTAGCGGCACAGCTACCGCCCAATGTGAACGGTTTCACCGGTCGGACGAAGGAGCTGGCCGAGCTCGACCGCCTCCTTGCCGTCGCAGGTGAGGAGTCGACGGCAGTACCTATCTTCGCGGTCTCCGGCACCCCCGGGGTGGGCAAGACCGCGTTGGCGCTGCGCTGGGCACATCAAATCCGGGACAAGTTCCCCGACGGGCAGTTGTATGTCAACCTTCGCGGTTATGACTCCGGCCCGCCGGTAACCCCGGTACAGGCATTGGAGGGATTTCTGCATACCCTCGACGTGCCCGCCGAGCGGATTCCCGCCACATTGGAAGATCGGGCAGGACTGTACCGATCATTGCTGGACAAGCGGCGGGTGTTGGTGGTGTTGGACAACGCCGACACCACCGAGCAGGTGCGCCCGCTGCTGCCGGGCTCGCCGGGCTGCCTGGTGGTGGTGACCAGTCGCAACCGCCTGGGCGGGCTCCTCGCCCGCGACGGTGCCCAGCCGGTCAGCCTCGACCCACTGCCCCTGACCGAGGCGATCGTGTTGCTGCGGCAGATCATCGGAACGGACCGAGTCGAGGCTGAAACCGACGTGGCGGCCGAGCTCGCCGAGCAGTGCGCCTGCCTGCCCCTGGCGTTACGGATCGCCGCGGAACGGGTGACCAGCCACCCTCGCCGCACGCTCGCCGATCTGGCCGGTGAACTCGCCGACGAACGTGACCGCTTGGACGTACTCGCCGTTGATGACGACGAGACCACGGCCGTGCGCTCGGTGTTCTTCTGGTCCTACCGTGCCCTGTCCGCGGAGACCGCTCGCCTGTTCCGATTACTGGGCCTGCACGCAGGTCCAGATATCAGCGTCCCGGCCGCCACCGCACTCACGGGTAACACCACCACCCAGACCCGGCGGCTGCTGGACGCCCTGACCGGCGTACACCTGCTGGAGGAGAGCGGGCGCGACCGGTTCAGGTTCCACGACCTGTTGCGCGTCTATGCAGCCGAACGCGCCGCCGCCGAGGAAATCGACCTCGACCGCGACACCACTGTGCGCCGTCTGCTGGCCTGGTACCTACACACCGCCGATGCCGCCGGACGTGTTCTCACCCCACTCTGGCCCAACGTCCCACTCGACCCTCCGGAAGCCGATTGCCTACCGCTGGCCTTCCCCACCTACTCCCGGGCACTGGACTGGTGCGAGGCCGAACGTGCCAACCTGGTGGCCGCCACCCGCCACGCCGCAGACTGGGGCCAGCACGTCGTCGCCTGGAAGCTGCCGGCTGTCGTGTGGGGTTTTTTCAGCCTGCGCGGACACTGGGCCGACTGGATTATCACCCACGAGATCGGTCTGGCCGCGACTCGCCACCTGCACGACAGGCACGGTGAAGCCTGGATCGCGAACAGCCTCGGTGAGGCATACCGGGGCCACGGGCAGGTGGAGAAATCCCTGGACTACCTGCACCAAGCATTGGCCATCTGGGGCGAGATCCACGACCGCTGGGGCGAAGGTTGGACCTTGTACAACCTCGGTGTCGCCTACCGGGGACTGGGACGGCTCGACGAAGCCCTCGACCACCACCAGCGGGGCCTGGCCCGAGGTCGCGAGCTGGGTTGGCCGTGGGGTGCAGCCTGGGCCCTGCACGGCCTTGGTTCCACCTACCGGGATCAGGGGCGGTTCGCCGAAGCCTTCGACCACTATGACCAGGCCCTCACCGTCCGTCGCGAGATCGACGATCGCTGGGGCGAAGGCCGAACCCTGCGCACCGTCGGTAACACCTATCGGAGTCTGGGGCGGTTCGACGAAGCCCTCAACCACTACCACCAAGCCCTCATCGTCTACCGTGAGATCCACGACCGCTGGGCCGAAGGTCGGACCCTGCAGAACCTTGGTGAGGTTCTCCACGACACCGACCAATCGACCGCGGCCCGTACGTTCTGGCACCAGGCACTGGCCATCTTCGAGGAACTCGGCGACCCTCACGCAGCCGAAGTACGCGCTCGCATAGCAGCGCTCGACACCGAAGAACCTGATCAGAACTACCCAGGCGCAGCACCACCGAAATAGAACGCTGAAGTAGCACCGAGCCAGCCTATCGTGCAATCCGAAGAACGTCATCCTCACACGAGACTATATGCAGCTTATCGGGTTCGACATGTGAATCGTTGAAGTGAACCACGATCTCATTTGGCCCCTTCGCCTTCCAGCGACCCGGTACTTCCACCAGGCCGTCGGCCGGGCCGATATCGTATCGGATGAACTCCCCGTCCCGCTTGATATCGAATCCATCCCTCCCGCGGGCCGGTGGGAACTCGAAGCCGAACGGCCGGTACACACTCACCTCTTCGGTATCTTCCTCGAAAGAATGGACCCAGCGCCGGAACAAGGTGTGCCCGGCGCCGGGTTGCCCATCTGGCGGGATCGCGTGCTGCTCGGACCTCGTGGCACCGATAACTTCGATACCCTCGGTGCCGATAATCCCGTTGAGTGAGATCGATATCGTATACGGCGCCGTAGCCGGCAGGCCGAAGCCCGGCAGGCAACCAACCACCTCGATTCCCCAGTACTCCGGCTGACGGATGTAGACCAGCGGAACGAGATCGACCTTCATATTCGAGTAGGGCTTGGTACCCGTCACCACCAGGACATACTGCGGCGGAAAACTCTCCAAGATCAAAATCTCAACCGACTCGAAATCAATCAGGCGACACGACCCGGACGGCGGTAGATCGTTGAACTCTCGCAGCTGCTCCTCGCTCGTGGTCACATCGCACTCCTCTCATCCAGCACACCCTTTTATTGTCCGCCCACTCCGCCCGGTGGGAAAGCCCTGCCGTACACCCTTTTAGGTAGCTGAAGTTGCCCGAGAGGGCACACTAGGACATCGAGCGCACACCCGGTTTGGCCACCCGACCCTCGCTGCGCTATCTCTTGAGCAGTGCGCGGGCAATGACCATGCACTGATAACGACGGCCACGGG
>JBOHHD010000713.1:0-6188 GCA_050700515.1 Pseudonocardiaceae bacterium | reverse complement strand
GTGCCACCTTGTGCAGCTGGCGCAGGCATTCCACCGCCACTGCGCGGATCTCGACGTCAGCATGCTCGGTGGCGCGCATCGCGATGAAATGTCGCCAGGCCCGATAGTTGCCGGTGATCACGATGCGGGTCTCGGTGGCGTTGGGCAGCACCGAACGCGCCGCCTGCCGGGCCTGCTTGCGGCGCAGCGTGGCGTTGCGCTCGCCGGCGAAACGCTCTTCCAACCCGGCCAGCAGCTCGATGTAAGCCTGCTGGCTCGCCCGAGCCGCGGCGAGGAACCGCCGGTGCAGCTCAGGATCGCGGGCGATGACGTCCGGCTCCACCATGGCCGCGTCGCGTTCAGGAACATAGCGCTGGGACAGCTGCGAGAACGACAGATGTCGATGCCGAACCAGCTCGTGGGTCAAGGAACGGGACACGCCGGTGAGGTAGAAGCTGACCGTGCCGTGCTCGAGCACCGAGAGGTGGCCCACTTCGAGGATATGCCGCAGGTAGCCGGCGTTGGTGGCGGTCGCCGGGTTGGGCTTGCGCCAGGACTGGTAGCAGGCCCGGCCGGCGAATTCGGCGAGCGCCTGTCCCCCCTCGGCGTCGGTGGACCAGGGCACATCGATCGGCGGGAAGAACTCCGACTTGGCGATCAGCTGAACTCGGAGTGCGGTGGTGGCAACGTCCGCGTCGGCTGGATCGATGCCCTTTGGCTCGACATCATCGGGCAGGCTCACCGGCAGAACCCTTCTCTCGAATTCTCCTCACCCTAGTCGCGACACCACAGTGATGCCTTGACTGACATTATTGATGATGTCATAGTTGACGTCATGGATCTGACGCCCTACATCAGCCGGTTGCGTGAAGATCTCACCGCCGCCGCGTCAGCCGGTGACGAGCAGACCCGGCACACCGCAGCCGTACTGGGTGCGGCCCTGGAACCCGCAGCCCGCCTGACCATCATGAATGCGCTCTCGGACCTCGCCGCAGAGGTCACCGCGGCGCTGGATGACCGAGTCGTGGAGGTGCGGCTCGACGGACGCGACGTGCGGGTGGCCGTCAGCGCGGCAGCCGACCCCGAACCGGACCCGGGCACTGCGCCGCCGCGGAGTGCACCCGGTGCGGCCTCCTTCTCCGACGTCGGCGGCGACATCAGCCGGATGACCCTGAGGCTGCTCGATCAGCTCAAGGGGCAGGCCGAACGTGCTGCCGCCCAGCAGGGCGTCTCCCTGAACACCTGGGTCTCCCAAGCCGTGCAAGGTGCTCTGCGTGGTGAGTCCTGGAACGAGCACGGACGAGGACCCGGTGACCGCCGAGGGCGTAGCCGGGTTCAGGGATGGGTCCAGGGCTGACCGGCGGTAGCGGCCCGAGGAACGGATATCGGCCAGGAGGAACCGTGGAGCACAACAGCACGGATGTCACAGTGATACGACAGCAGGACTTCGAATGCGAGGGACCGATCGAGATCTCGGTCGAGATCGGCAATGGACGCCTGGATGTGCAACTCGTGGAGGGTGACGCTGGAGCCGGCTCGGTGAGCGTGCAGGTCCGCCCCGACTCGGCCGGTCAACCGTTGTGGAGTGCCGGAATCGGGGGCCTGCTGACCTGGTTGGGCGAGCACACCGGAGCGGCCCCCGCCGGCGAGCTGGCCGCTGAGGCCGCGCGCAGCACGGCGATCGACTTCACCGGGCAGCGGCTTTCCGTGTGCAGCCCGCAAGACTTCCCGCTGCGCACTGTGCCGCTGACGATCTACGTGGCCGCTCCGGCAGGCTCGTCGGTCACCGCTCGCAGCAACTCGGCGGATGTGGCCGTCGAGGGCGTCGCTGATCGACTCGATGCCTCAACCGGCTCCGGACAGGTCCGCGCGCAGCGGTGCACCGGCGCGGTGGACGTCCGTACCGGCTCGGGCGACGTGCAGCTGGGAGCGGTGCTGGGCAGGCTGCGGGCGCGGACCGGCTCCGGGGATGTGGATGTGGTGGCACTCGCCGACTCGGCCGATGCGGGGGTCAGTACCGTGCAGACCGGTTCCGGCGGCGTGCGGCTCGGCGCGGTCGGACACGACGTGAACGTGCGCACCGGCAGCGGCGATCTCACCGTGGTCGACGCCTCGGCGGGAGGCATCGACCTCATCACCGGTTCAGGACAGCTGCGAGTGGGGATCCATGCTGGTGTCCAGGCCGAAGTGGATGTCAGCTCCGGGTCCGGCCGGGCGCGTAGCGACCTCCCGGTCGGCGGGCAGCCCATCGAGGGCGACGTTCGACTGCGGGTGCGCGCCCGCACCGGATCGGGCGATGCGCTGGTCACCTCGGCACGGGGTTGACGGCACCCGCGTTGCTCGCGCTCGGGTTGATCGGTCGAGAGCGGCGGTGAGGTCGCCGCGATCCCCCACCACGATGCCATCCAGCTTCAGCCATCCGGCCATTTCCCGCAGCGCGACGGTGAGTTCCGCGACCGCCCTGGCGGTGTCCACCCCGGGCTCCACAAAGGCCCCGGGCACCCGAAGCAGACCTTGCGCCCGATCGGCTTTGAGGTCCACCCGGGCGACCAGCTCCCCGTCCAGCAGGAAGGGAAAGACGTAGTAGCCGTAGACGCGCTTGGGCTCGGGGACATAGATCTCGATGCGGTAGCGGAAATCGAACAATCGTTCGGTCCGCCCTCGGTCCCAGATCAACGGATCGAACGGGCACAGCAGCGCCGCGCCGGTGATCCGCCGCGGGGTGCAGGCATCACGGTGCCGGTAGGCGGTATCCCGCCAGCCGCGGACCTCCACCGGTTCCAGTTCGCCGGCTTCCACCAGCTCCGCGACCGCTTGCCGGGTGTGCTGCGGCCGCATCCGGTAGTAGTCCCGTAGGTCGGACTCGGTGGCCACGCCGAGGGCGGTGGCAGCGCGAGTGATCAGCTCTCGGGCTCCCTCCTCCGCTGCGACCCGGCGGGCCAGGACCTCGGGCGGCAGCACCCGTTCGGGCAGGTCGTAAAGCCGTTCGAAGCCGCGCCGGGTGCCGGTGGTGAGCTCACCGATGCCGAACAGCCATTCGCAGATGCGTTTGGTGTCCGTCCGGTTCCACCAGGAACCCGGCCTGCGCAGCGCCATACCACCCAGTTCCTGCTCCAGGGTGCCCGCACTGATGGGGCCCAGTTCCTGCACCGCCGTCAACACCGCCCGGACCAGTTCCGGGGCCTGGGCGGCCAACGCCCCGTATCCCTGCCACCACCCCGGCTTCTTGGCCCCGGAATGCAGCAACGGCCAGTCCTGCACCGGTACCAGGCTCGCCTCGTGCGCCCAATACTCCACCAGCAAGCGGGGACGCCGCGCCGTGGGCTCCCACGCGGCACCGTCGAGCAGCTCCCGTGAGTAGGGACCCAGTCTGCTGAACACCGGTAGGTAGTGCGCCCGGGCCAGCACCGTCACCGAGTCCAGTTGCAGCAGCCCGATCCTGCCGAGCACCCGCTGCAGATGCCGCCGGTTCACCGGGCCGGCCGGGCGGGGGTCGGCGAATCCTTGTGCGGCCAGCGCAGTGCGGCGCACGGCGGCCGGTCCCATCGTCAGCACGATCGCCGATGTTGCCAGCAGGCACCGACAGAAATCATCCTGCTACCGGCCCCGCTCGCAGACCAACCATCGCGCCGGAGATTCCGGCCGCGTAGGTGTCGCTAACGTGACGGCATGGCACCTGCTCGGGTACGCGTCGCCACCACGCGGGACATCCCCACGCTCAGCGCCCTGCACCGCAGGACCTGGCGGACGGCCTACGCCGAGTTGCTGCCGGCGGAGGTACTGGACGGGCTGGACTCCCCCGAGGTCCAGCAGGCCTGGGCCGACACGGTCGAAGGCGGAGCCACCGTGCTGCTCGCCGCAGAGGGCGACCATCCGGTCGGTTTCGTGGTGGCCGGCCTGACCCCGCCCGATGAAGCGGTCACCGCCGATGGCGGTCTCCCCGCCGACGCGGCACGGACCGTGCTGGTGAGCACCCTGCTGGTGGAACCGAGATGGGGACGTCGTGGCCACGGCGGACGACTGCTCGCGGCAGCCGCCGCAGCGCTGCGCGCGGCCGGAGCCACCCGGGGAATCGCCTGGGTACCCGCTGAAGACCCCGCGTCGCTGCGTTTCTACCAGCGCGCGGGGTGGCACCCCGACGGCACCGTGCGCACCCTTGACGCGGGTGGACGTGCCCTGCGTGAGATGCGGCTGACCGGTCCGCTCGAATTGGTGCTGGATGACTAGAGGTCGAGCAGGGGTTCCAGGCTCAGGGTCAGTCCCGGGCGCTCCAGCACGGACCGGACACCGAGCAGCACGCCTGGCATGAACGACGAGCGATCCAGCGAATCGTGCCGGATCGCCAAGGTCTCCCCCGCGATGCCCAGCAGGACCTCCTGATGGGCCACGAGTCCGGCAAGGCGCACCGAGTGCACCCGCACCCCGTCGATGTCCGCGCCTCGGGCACCGGGCAGCGACCGGGTGGTGGCATCGGGGAACGGGCCCATCCCGGCCTCGGTCCGGGCCGCCGCGATGAGCTCCGCTGTGCGCACCGCGGTGCCGGAGGGCGCGTCGGCCTTGCGGGGGTGATGCAGCTCCACGATCTCCACCGAGTCGTAGTACCGGGCGGCCATCGCGGCGAAGCGCATCGACAGGATCGCTCCGATGGCGAAGTTGGGCGCGATCAACACCCCGAGGTCGGGTCTGGGT
Organism: Pseudonocardiaceae bacterium; assembly: GCA_050700515.1. Lineage (GTDB taxonomy): Bacteria > Actinomycetota > Actinomycetes > Mycobacteriales > Pseudonocardiaceae. Next base: position 1,520 of record JBOHHD010000713.1, on the reverse strand, counting down.
GCTAGCCATTCCCGGACCTGGGCCAGCCGCTTCTCGTCGAAACCGGTGGTGCCCACGACCGCATGGATGCCCTGATCAACGCAGAACCGTACGTTGTCCATCACCACATCGGGATGGGTGAAATCGACGACCACCTCGGCACCCGCATCGGCGACGTTGAACATCCAATCTCCCGCGTCGACCATTGCGACCAGCTCCATGTCGGGTGCCGCGTCCACCGCCTTGCACACCTCGGTGCCCACCCGTCCCCGGGCGCCGAGGACTCCGACCCTGATGGGATTCTCCTCCGAGCGATCCGCCACAGGCGGTGTCTGCTCCGGTGCCGTCATGCAATCAACTCCGTCATACGATCAAGTGGGCGATCTCGTCGGGTAGGTCTTCTGCATGAGCGTAGGGGCCGACCACGGCGACGGTAACCGGTCGGCCGAGTAGTTCACGAGCCAGAGCACCGACCTGTTCGGCGGTCACCTCGTCGATCCGGCGCAGCGTTTCCTCGACGGTGCAGTGTGCCCCGTAGTTGAGCTCTGCCTTACCGATCCGGCTCATCCGGGACACGGTGTCCTCCAGGCCGAGTACCAGCCCACCTCGACGTTGTCCCTTGCCACGAGCCAGTTCGGCGTCGGAGATCCCGTCACTGGCGATGGAGGCCAACACCTCGGCGACGACCGCAACCACCTCGGCGAGACGATGCGGGGAACAACCGGCGTAGATCGAGAGGCTCCCGATGTCGGCGTAGCAGGTCACCGCGGAGTACACCGAGTAGGCAAGTCCTCGCTGCTCACGGATCTGCTGGAACAGCCGTGAGCTCATCCCGCCACCGATGACGGCATTGAGCACACCGAGCACCTCCCGCCGGTCGTCGTGCCGGTCGATGGCCTGCACCCCCAGCATGAGATGAGCCTGCTCGGAGTGATCGGTGCGCACCGCGAGCGGGCACCGCCCGGTGACCCTGGCCCGGCCGCGACGAGGGGCCGCCGGATCGGCCGAACCGGTCAGGTGGTGCCCGAAACTGTGCCCCACCGCAGCCAGCACCGCCTCGTGCGTGACATTGCCGGTGACCGCAAGGACCATCCGGTCGGGGGTGTAGAGCTGCCGGTAGAAGTGATGCAACGCCTCCCGGCTCATCCCGGTGATCGAGGCCTCGGTGCCCAGCACCGGACGAGCGAGCGGGTGAGAGCCGAGCAGCGCGGCGCAGAACTCATCGTCGAGCAGATCCTCCGGATCATCGTCGCGTATCGCGATCTCCTCGAGCACCACGCCGCGCTCCAGATCGACATCCGCAGGCTCCAGCAGCGCGTCACCGAGCACGTCGCAGACCAGGTCGACCGCGAGCTCGAGGTCGGAATCCAGGACGTGCGCGTAGTAACAGGTGTGCTCCTTGGTGGTGAACGCGTTGAGTTCACCACCAACCGCGTCGATCTCCTCCGCGATGGCGGCAGCCGAACGTCGCGCGGTGCCCTTGAACAGCAGGTGCTCCAGGTAATGCGCGGCACCGGCGACCGCGGTGGGCTCGTCCCGCG
>JBOHHD010000712.1:0-19165 GCA_050700515.1 Pseudonocardiaceae bacterium | reverse complement strand
GACCTGGACTCGCTCTACCAGACGGTAACCGGAGTGCTGTCGCTGGCCCAGCGGCGCACGCTGCGGCTTTTCTGCCGGCACGATCCTTACGGCCGATTCTTCTCCTGCCTGGTGTACCTGCCGCGTGATCGCTACACCACCACCGCCCGGCTGGCCATGCAGGACGTGCTGATGCGGGAGTTCCACGGCACCGGCGTGGACTACAGCGCCCGGATCGGCGAGGCCTTGCACGCGCAGGTGCACTTCACCGTGCACACCGACCCCCACGATCCGGACATTCTCCCGGCACCGGACAGCGCTGTGATCACCGAAATGCTCGAGGATGCCGTCCGTACGTGGGACGACCGGCTGCTCGATGCGGTGTATGACGGCGACGCCGATGGGGTGGGCGTCACCGCCGAGCTTGCGCAGTGCTACGCCGCGGCATTGCCGGAGGCGTTCAAAGAGGACTTCAGCGCCGCCACCGCCCTGGTCGACATCGGTCGGTTGGAGGCACTCGACGCTCACGATGGTCTGGATCTGTGCTACTACCTCCCGCAGCGTTTCTCCGAGCCGGGGGCCGAGCAGGGAGAACGGCGGTTCAAGCTCTACCTGGCGCGACATCGGGTCAGCCTGTCCCAGGTCCTGCCGGTACTGCAGCAGATGGGCGTCGAGGTCGTCGATGAGCGGCCCTATCCGGTGGTCCGCGGCGACGGGGTGCAGTGCTGGATCTATGACTTCGGTCTGCGACTGGACGCCGCCCTGCTCGGCTGTGTGCGCGGCCAGCCCGTCGACGAGGTGACGAGACGCTTCGAGGACGCCTTCGTGGCGGCCTGGCGTGGTGCCTGCGAGGTGGACCGGCTCAATGCCTTGGTGCTGCGGGCCGGGCTGGACTGGCGGCAGGCGGCGTTGCTGCGCACCTATGTGCGCTACCTGCGCCAAGCCCGCAGCCGCTACAGCCAGGACTACATCGAGGATGTGCTGCTCGCCCACAGCGGCGTCGCCGCTGCCCTCGTGGCCCTGTTCGAGGCTCGCTTCGATCCCGCGATGGACCCGGCCACCCGGGACATCCGATACGACGAGCTGGTCGTCCAGGTCACCGACATGATCGACGAGGTGACCGGGCTGGATACCGACCGCATTCTGCGCAGCTTGCTCGGCTTGGTTCGCGCGACGTTGCGTACCAACTATTATCGGCGTGACGGGGACGGTGCCGCTAGCGATGCCGGAAATCCCAGGCCCTATTTGGCCATCAAGCTCGATCCGATGGCGGTGCCTGCGCTGCCCGAACCTCGACCGGCCGTCGAGATCTTCGTCTGTTCCCCGCGGGTGGAGGGCGTGCATCTCCGGTTCGGCCCGGTTGCCCGCGGTGGGCTGCGCTGGTCGGACCGTAAGGAGGACTTCCGGACCGAGGTGCTGGGGTTGGTCAAAGCACAGGCGGTGAAGAACGCGGTTATCGTACCGGTGGGAGCCAAGGGCGGATTCGTGGTCAAACGCCCTCCCACCCCGACCGGAGATCCCGTCCCGGACCGGGAAGCGGCGCTGGCCGAGGGCATCGCCTGCTACCGGATGTTCATCTCCGGGCTCCTCGATCTCACCGACAACCTGGTGGACGGTACGACCCGGCCTCCTCCGCAGGTGGTGCGCCACGACGGCGACGACAGCTACCTGGTGGTCGCCGCCGACAAGGGGACCGCCGCGTTCTCCGACATCGCCAACGACGTCGCTGCCTCCTATAGTTTCTGGCTCGGTGACGCCTTCGCCTCGGGCGGCTCATCGGGCTATGACCACAAGGCCATGGGGATCACCGCACGGGGTGCCTGGGAGAGCGTCAAACGCCACTTCCGCGAACTGGGCATCGATACCCAGACCGAGGATTTCACCGTGGTCGGGGTCGGGGACATGTCCGGTGACGTGTTCGGCAACGGGATGCTGTGCTCGGGGCACATCCGGCTACTCGCGGCCTTCGACCATCGGCACATTTTCGTCGATCCCGACCCCGACCCGGCCCGCTCGTACGACGAGCGGCGCCGGCTCTTCGAGCTGCCCCGTTCGTCCTGGGACGACTACGACCGCTCGCTGATCAGCAGGGGTGGCGGAGTATGGCCGCGAACCGTCAAGCGGATTCCGGTCGGTGCCCCGATGCGCCGGGCACTGGGCATCGCTGCGGATGTCACCGAACTGTCCCCACCCGAGCTCATTCGGGCGATCCTGCTCTCCGAAGCGCAGCTGCTGTTCAACGGCGGGATCGGTACCTACGTCAAGGCGGCCACCGAAACCAATGCCGACGTCGGTGACAAGGCCAACGACGCCGTTCGGGTGGACGGCGCCGAGCTGCGGGTGCAGGTGGTCGTCGAAGGCGGCAACCTTGGGCTGACCCAGCGCGGCCGGATCGAGTTCGCCCGGGCCGCCGGCTTGGTCAACACCGACGCCATCGACAACTCCGCCGGGGTGGACTGCTCCGATCATGAGGTCAATATCAAGATTCTGCTGGATCGCCTCGTCGCCCGCGGCGAGCTGAGCCACGGCCGGCGCCAGGAATTGCTGGTCGAGATGACCGACGAGGTCGCTGCTCTGGTGCTCGCCCACAACGCCGACCAGAACACCCTGCTCGGAGTCAGCCGCGCCCATGCGTCGTCGATGGCCTCGGTGCACGCCAGGTTGGTGCGACGGCTGGAACGGGACCGGGGGCTGGATCGGGCGCTGGAGGCGCTGCCGACCCGCGCGCAGTTCGCCGCGCTGGAGACCGCCGGTGACGGGCTGAGCTCTCCGGAGCTGGCCACCCTGATGGCGCACGTCAAGCTCGCGCTGACCGAGGAGGTGCTGGCCAGTGAGCTACCCGACGCGGAAGTGTTCCGCGCGAGGCTGCCGGAGTACTTTCCCGGCCCGCTGCGAGAGCGGTTCTCCGGGGCCATCCGGGCACATCCGCTGCGTCGTGAGATCACCACCACATTGCTGGTCAACGAGGTGGTGGACGGGGGCGGGATCACCTACGCCTACCGGCTGGCGGAGGAATTGTCCGCGACGGCCACCGACGCGGTCCGCGCTTACGCGGTGGCCACCACGGTGTTCGACCTGCCCGCGACCTGGCGGGCAATCGGTGAACTGAGCACTGCCGTGCCGACGTCGGTGTCCGACGCCATGATTCTGGAACAACGCAGGTTGCTGGACCGGGTCAGTCGGTGGCTGCTGCTCAACCGGCCGCAGCCGCTGGCGGTGGGCGCTGAGATCACTCGATTCCGCCCGATCGTACGGGCGCTGGCCCCCCGGGTCACCGACTGGCTGGTCGGTCGACGAGCCGAGATCGTCACGGCCGCCGCCCGCGGGCTCGCCGGCCAAGGTGTGCCCGAGGAGCTGGCGCGGCGGGCGAGTGCGGCCCTGGACACGTTCGGATTGCTCGATGTGATCGAGGTGGCCGAGCTGGCCGAGCGGGAAGCCACCGACACGATCGAGCTGGCCGAACAACACGCCGAGCGTGTTGCCAAGCTCTACTACGTGCTCTCAGCTCACCTGAACGTCGACCGCATGCTCGGCTCGGTCAGTGAGCTGGCGCGGGGTGACCGCTGGCACGCGCTGGCCCGGCTGGCGCTGCGGGACGATCTCTACGCCGCTCTGCGCGAGATCACCTTGGACGTCCTGCGCAGCGGTGATGTGGAGAACGACCCCACCACCTCGATCGAGTGGTGGGAGCAGGAGAACGCACGCCAATTGTCCCGGGCGAGGGCCGTCCTCGACGAGATTTCCGATGTCGGGAGCCTGGACCTGCCTACTCTGTCGGTGGCCATCCGGGCGCTGCGACGTTTGTGAGGCTGCGACGTTGATGAGGCTACGGCGTTTGTGAGGCTGCGACGTTGGTAAGCATGCAGGTCGGGTCCAGTGAAAGGTCGGGCCCAGCGAAAGGACGGCAACGTGGTGGCGTTCAATACGCACGTGGCGGTGCGCTGGTCGGACATGGACATCTATGGGCACGTGAACAATGCGCGGGTGGTCACCCTACTGGAGGAGGCGCGCACCGAGCTGCTGTTCGGGGAGGGTATCCGGCGCGGTGCGCAGGCCCTCGCCAAGGGCGTGATCGTCGTCGAACTGGCGGTGCGCTATCGGCTGCCGTTGGTGTATTCGGCCACACCGGTGTGGGTACAGTTGTGGGTCAGCGAGCTGCGCAGTGCGTCGTTCACGCTGACTTACAGCGTAGCGGCCACCGAGGGCAACGGACATGCGGTGACCGCCACCACCCTGCTCGCTCCCTACGAGATCGCAGCCCGAAAACCACGTCGACTGACGCCCGTGGAGCGGGAATTCCTCGCGGCGTACCAGGCCATAGCTGTGACGGACGGTGATGACAGTGCCTGAGCTGTGCATTCCCGATTCCACTGAACGCGACGATCTCGGGGCGTTCGTGGCGCGCGCGGTCCGCTTGGACAGCGAGGCGATCGTGCGGTTGCGGGCACGGGCCGGCCGGGTGGACGCCTGGGTGGCCAGTCCGTTCGACACTCTGGTGACCCGCCGGGTGGCGGGTACCGTGCTGCCGGCCGACCTCACCGTGGGGGGACGTGATCTGCTGACCGCGCTGGCGGTGGTCGGTGGCGCGGTGGTCGACCCCGGCCGCGCGCAGGACGCCCGGTGGCGCTGCGAGCTGCCCCCGGAACAGGGCTGGCATGAGGTCGAACAGGTGCCCGCCGACGTGCTATCGGATCTGGCGGACCGCGGCGCTGCGGTGGTCAGGGACAATCCCGGCCCGCGCGGCACTCCACCGGTGGGGTTGCTGGATCAGAAAGTGATCACCGTCAGCGGGGCCGGATTTGACGTGCGGGTACCCCTGCGCTGCCTTCTCGCCCTGTCCGGGATGGGCTTCCTCGGCGCCCACCGCCCCACCGACACTGTCCGGGTCTCCGCCACCGATTCCTGGCTACGCCTGGACGCCCGCTACGGCGCCGTGCTCCGCCGCCGTTACGCCCTGCTCCCGCTGCTCGTCTGATCGGTCCCATAGCTGAGCGGGCCGATGAGCCAGACCGCTCAGAGGAGCCAGACCGCGGTGTTGGGCGGGAGGCGGTCGGTCTCGGGGGGGAGGGGGGTACTGGGGAGCAGCACCTGTCCGGGGGGAAGGGCGACGGAGGCCGGTGAGGTGTTCAGGGCGCAGATCAGGCCACTGTTCTTGCGGCGGAAGGCGAAGCATCCCGGTGGCGCCCCATACCACTCCAATTCGGTGCCGGCGAAGGCCGGGTGCTCGCGTCGCAGCTCCACGGCTTGGCGGTACAGCGACAATGTGGATGTGGGGTTCTCCAGTTGGGCCTCGACGGTCAGCTCAGCCCAATCGCCGGGCATCGGTAACCAGCTGCCGGGGGTCGGGCTGAATCCGTAGGGGGGGCAGGTGCCCTCCCACGGCAGCGGTACCCGGCAGCCGTCGCGTCCGCGTTCGGTGTGCCCGGAGCGCTCCCAGATCGGGTCCTGCAGCGCCCAGTCAGGCAATTCGACGTTGGGCAGGCCCAATTCCTCGCCGTTGTAGAGAAAGACCGGACCGGGCAAAGCGAGTTGCACCAATGCCATGGCCCGCGCCCGTGCCAGCCCGATCATGCCATTCCCGTAGCGGGTCACTGGGCGCACGACGTCATGGTTGGACACCGACCAGGTGGCAGGTACCGGGCTGTCCTGTACCGCCGCCAATGAATGCTCGATTGCTCCGCGGATGGCGTCGGCGTCGAAATCCGCATCGAGCAACCGGAAGTTGAATCCCAGATGGAGCTCGTCAGCGCGGACGTAGCGAGCGAACGCGGTGTCATCGGCCACCCAGATCTCTCCCACTGCCATTCGCCCTGGATACTCATCGATCACCTTGCGGATCATCCGGTGAATGGCGTGCACGCCGTCGGCATCGAAGCGGGGATCGGTGACGTCGGTATCGAGCAGTCCGGAAGCTGTCGGGATCGGGTGTGGCATATCCGGCAAGCCGGGAGATTTGGCCATCCCGTGCGCCACATCAATGCGGAATCCGTTCACCCCTCGATCCAGCCAGAACCGCAGGGTTTGCTCGAGGTCGGCCCCCACTTCTGGATTCTCCCAGTTCAGATCGGGTTGCTCGGGCGAGAACAGATGCAGGTACCACTGCGGACCTTCGGCGGTGGGGAGGTTGCCGATCGGAGCTCCGTCGAGGAGGGAATCTTCGAGGGCGGGGAGGTCTGTGGGGGCGTTGTCTTTCGCGGAAGGAGCCAGCCGGGTCCAGGCGGAGCTGCCGAAGACACTGGTCCAGTTGTTGGGCGGCGCCGAGCCGCCGGGACCCGTGCCGTCCCGGAAGAGGTAGCGGCTGCGCTGCGGGCTGCCCGGGGCAGCGTGCAACGCAGCCTGAAACCACTCGTGTTGGTCCGAGGTGTGGTTCGGTACCAGATCGATGATCACCCGAAGTCCGTGGTCGTGGGCTTCCTCGACCAAGCGGTCGAAGGCGTCCAGGTCACCGAACAGCGGATCGACCTCTCGGGGATCGGCGACGTCGTAGCCATGGTCGACCATCGGGGAGCGGAAGAAAGGAGTGAGCCACAGCCCGTCCACGCCGAGCAGTTCGAGGTAACCGAGCCGGCTGCGTACTCCGTCCAGGTCACCGACGCCGTCACCGTCCGAATCGGCGAAGGAGCGGACGTAGACCTGGTAAAAGGTGGCCTGAAACCACCATGGTCGGTTATCGGTTTCCACGGCGCTGCCATCGTCGGGTTGTCGCACGGATGCTCATCCTGCCAGGTCGGATCTGCGCGATTAAGTCAAGGAGTTCTGCATGCTGTTCGCCGCCATCTGCAGGTAGTCCCACAGCACGGCCCGGTATGCCTCCTCGAGCTCGGCCTCGTCCACCGCGATGCGCATACAACGTAGCCAGGCGTCCCGCTCGGTGGGCCCGATTCGAAAAGGGACATGCCGCATCCGCAGCCGCGGATGGCCGCGTTGGGCGGAATAGGTGTGTGGCCCACCCCAGTACTGCACGAGGAACATCCGCAGCCGCTCCTCGGCGGGACCGAGCTCCTCTTCGGGGTAGAGGGGCCGCAACACCTCGTCCTGTGCCACCAGCTCGTAGAAGCGGGCGACGATCCGGTGAAAGGTCTGTTCGCCGCCAACAGCCTGGTAGAAGTTTTCGGGTGCAGCCATGGCTCCATCCTGCCCGCCGGCTTGAACGCATGGACAGGCGGCGGTCAGGTAGGTGGTCCGCTGGGCCGGATCGGTGTGGGCGAGGGGATGCCGGCTTGACCGAAGGCGTCCTTGATCCCGGCCAACAGCGCCCGTTGCACCGCCCATTGCCGTCCGGGTCGCGTGGTGGCGGTGACGCGCAGCGTGATGCTTTCCGGAGTGATCGACTGGATGCCAAGTACCTCGGGCGGTTCGAGCACGTCGTCGGCCAGCGCACCGTTCTCGGCGGTGAGCTCTGCGGCGACGCGACCGGCGAGCTCGGTCGCGGCCGCGATGTCCGCGCTGTGTCCGATCGGCAGGTCGACGACGGCCACCGCGGCGCCCTGGCTGGAATTGCCGACGCGGAGTACCTCGCCGTTACGGACGTACCACAGTGCCCCGCTCACATCCCGCACGGTGGTCACCCGCAGGCCCACCGCCTCCACTGTTCCGCTGACCTCGCCGAGGTCGACCACGTCACCCACGCCGTACTGGTCCTCGACCATCATGAACATCCCGGACAGCAGATCCTTGACCAGGGTCTGGGCACCGAAGCCCACCGCGAGGCCGACGATGCCCGCCGAGGCGAGGATCGGTCCGAGGTTGACCCCGAGCTCGCCCAGCACCAGGGTGAAACCCACTCCGTACACCACTGCGGTGGTGGCCGAGCGCAGCACCGAACCGATTGCCCGGGCGCGTGCGGTGCGCCGGGGCGACAGTGGCGCGGTGCTCCCGGGGACAATCAGCGGCCGCAGCAAACCCGGCGTCGCCCCGTCTTCGGTTACCCGGGTCAGCCGGTTGATCATCCGGTGCAGCAACAGCCGGATCACCACGGCGACCACGACGATCAGCAGAATCTGGAGCCCTGCGTTGATCACGGTATCCGCGTATCGAGCCAGTATGTCGTTGTCGGTGAGCTGATAGATGCGCGAGCACCACGAGCCGTCGTCCTGGACGCAGTCCGGCTGGGTCATTTTTCCGGCACTGGGCTGGACCGGTTGCGGGGCGCTCATCAGTCGCCTCCCGAATGCAGCCGGAGCCCGGTGTGCGCGGCCAGAAAGCACAGTTGGTCGGCAGCCACTGCCACGGTCCGTGATATCGCCCCCCCGGCGTGCCCCGCTTCGCTCTCTCGACGCAGCAGTACCGGGGCGTGTACCGGATCGGCCGTCGTGGCGTGCTGCAGCGCGGCGCACATCTTGCGGGCGTGCAGGGCGTCGACTCGGATGTCGGCATCGAAAACGGTGAACAGCACCGCCGGGTAAGCGGTTCCCGGATGGATGTGATGATAAGGGGAATAGGACAGCAACCAGCCGAACTCGGCCGGATTCCCCGCGCTGCCGTACTCGTCATTCCAGGTCCGCCCGAGCAGGAATCGTTCATAACGGACCATGTCCAGGAGTGGTGCACTGCACACGACGGCACGGTAAGCGTCGGGCCGTTGGGTCAGCGCCGCGCCGACCAGCAGGCCGCCGTTGGAGCCGCCGCTGATCGCCAGCTGATCCCGGCTGGTCCAGCCGCCATTCACCAGCGCGTCGGCCGCAGCGTGGAAGTCGTTGAAGGTGTTCATCTTGTGTTGACGCATGCCGGCCTCGTGCCACTGCTCGCCTTCTTCTCCGCCACCGCGCAGGCAGGCCTGCGCCCATACCCCACCTGCGGCCACCCAGGCCAGTGCCGAGACGGTGTAGCCCGGTTCCTGGGACAGGGAGAAGCCGCCGTATCCGGTGAGCAGCGTTGGCCGAGGGCGGTCCGGCCGCTCTGCGGTGGAGGCGGTGGTGGAGACGAGGAACATCCGCACGGCGGTGCCGTCCTCGGAAGGGAACTCCACCTGCCGGGTGTGCACCTCGGGCAGCTCCACGGCACCGGGAGCGGGTTCGGCGAGCTGGAGGGACCGGGTGTGCAGGTCGTAGCGGTACACGCAGGGCGGGGTGGTGAAGTCGGTCCAACCGATCCACAGCCGACCCGCACCGGCCGCAGTGAGCTCGTCCACGGTGGACATGCCGGTCAGCGAGCCGGCGCCGGGCAACGCAATGGTGCCCCGATGCCCTCCGTCATCGACGGCGTGCAGGTGCAGCTCGGTGACGGCGTGCCGGGTGCGCGAGGCCACCAGCAGCGGCGCGCCACCATCGGGATCCTCCAGCCAGCGCACGCCGTTCAACACCGAGCCGGGATCCTCGGTGATCAGCTCGGTCCAGCCGGCCGGGGACGGATCCTGCGGATCCGTTACACATAGCCGCCAGCGCGGGGCGCTGTGAGTGGTCAGCAGGTAGAGTCGGCCGTCCCGGGCGATCCAGGGCACAACGCGCACCGCGTCGGTGTCGGTGAGCACTTCCTTCAGCTCGCCCGAGCCGTGCAGATCGGCGATCCACAGCGAGTTCCGCCGCGCGGTGCCGGGTGAGGCGTCCACCAGCAACCAACGACCGTCGTCGGAGACGTCCACCCCGTAGTAGTTGGTGGGGTCCAGGCCCTCGCCGTGCACCAGCAGGTCGGTGGCCGGATCGGAGCCGATCCGGTGGTGCCATACCCGCCGATGGAACAGCTCCTCACCGTCGGGCACTTTCTCGGGCGGCTGGAGACGCACGTAATAGAGTTCGTCACCCCCGGGCACCCAGCACACCGACGTGTGTCGGCAGCGGTCGATCGGGCCGTCCAGCAGCTTCCCGGTGACCACGTCGAGCACGTACAGCACCGAATTCTCGTCGCCACCGGTGGACATCTGATACAGGAGCCGGTTACCTTCCCGGCTCGGGCACCAGTAATCCAACGTGGTCAGTCCGGACGGGTCGAGCGCCATCACGTCGAGCAGCACCCGGTCGATGGTGGCGCCGTCGGGGTCACTGTCCCGGACGTGCAGCACGGGGTGTTCCTCAGTGGGCTCGCGACGGGTGAAGAAGGCCCGCCCGCATCGCCACGTCGGTACCGACACCCACCCGGTGGCCAGGAGCCGTTCCAGGTTTGCGGTGAGCGTGACCTTACCGGGCAGCGCGTCCATGGCGTTACGGAACAACCGGTCCTGCTCGGCCGTCCACGCCACGGTGCGCGGGTCGGCCGGGTTCTCCAGCCAGCGATACGGATCAGCCACCGCGTGCCCGTGCAGCTGCTCGGTGAGATCCAGGCGCTCGGCGGCCGGATAGGACTGCGCGAGTGGGCTATCGAGGGGGGTCACCCGCGGGACTGTATCGGTGGGCGGCCCCTCACTCGTGTTCTCGTTGCCGTAGTGCGGAGCGATTCGCCACCTGCGCCGGAACAAGACACGTGCAAGATCGGTGGCTTCATGGTGGACTATTCCCGCGAACTGGCGGAGGTGGTCGCGTGCACGGCCGACAACCCAGCCCGGCGGGTCACCAAGTGGAGGCGCCCCGACGGTCTGCCTCGCGCTCAGGGACCTCATCCGGGCTCGTCGATAATTCCATCGTCATGGACAAGGCCACCGTCACCGGTGCGCCGGTCTGGGGACGTCGCCGGGTGCTGTTGCTCAACGCCTCCTTCGAGCCGTTGACCGCGCTGCCGTTGCGTCGGGCGATCGTGTTGGTGGTGTGTGGAAAGGCCGACGTCGTGCATGGTGATGCTGCGGGCATGGTGCTGCATTCGGCGGCGACCAGCATCGTCGCTCCCTCGGTGATCAAGTTGCGGACCTTCGTGCGGGTGCCCTACCGAGCGCGGGTCCCGATGACCAGGGCGGCGTTGATGCACCGGGACCGTTATCGCTGCGCGTACTGCGGTGCCCGAGCGGAGACCATCGACCACGTGGTACCGCGTAGCCGCGGTGGTGAGCACTGCTGGGAGAACTGCGTGGCCTGCTGCGCGCGGTGCAACCACCGCAAGGCGGATCGGCTGCTGACCGAGCTGGGCTGGCGATTGCGGGTGACGCCCCGTCCGCCCCGCGGGCAACACTGGCGGCTGCTGGCGACCGTGCCCGACGCCGACCCGCTGTGGCTGCCTTATCTCGGTGAGGTCGCCTGAATGAGGGAGGTACTCGCCGGTGAGCGCGAAACTCGATCCCAGGGCACCAACATCAGAATGAGCGGACAGAGCAGGTAACCGAAGCGAGTAGCCGGCAGGAAGAGCGCTGCCAACACCAGACCGAGGGCGACCCGATGGACCGCCTGCTTTTCCGCACGCGGTGGTCTCAGCACCAGGCTGACCCCGATGCTCACGGCACTGATCAGGAGGAACGTCAAGGCGAGGAACCGACCCCCGGGGACGTACTCGGTCAACAGATAGCCAGGAAGCGGGCTTGAGTTCGGGTTCAGGCCCTCGTGGATGCCGGCCGGAAAACGAACTGTATGCATGACGAGTGCATCGAGGTCGGGCAGCCAGGCCAGGAGCACCACGGCCGGTATCGCGAGACCACCAGCCGCCAGCATCAGCGCCGGGCGGGCTCCGCGGCGGACCCAGGTGGCCGCGACCAGTGCAGGGACCAGCGGCCAGGCGATCGTCTTCATCGCGCCGGCCACTCCGACCGCAAGCCCGCTGCACACCGCTCTGTTCCGGGCCGCCAGGAGCACAGCCACCAGCATCAGGCCGGTGACCGGCAGGTCGTGGCCTCCGGTGGCCAGCGGCATCGCCGCGAGCGGAGAGGCGACCAGAATCAGCCACAGCCGACCCCGATCGCCTCGAACATGGGCGAGCACGGCCATCACGCACACGACATACACGAGACCGAAGGCCACCCGGGCGTCCGTCCACGGTAATCCGTTCGTCAGCGCGTGCGGGATGCCGAACACAGCCATGGCCGGCAGGTAGGGAATGAACGCGGCAAAACCCCAGTGCTGTATCTCCGTCACCAACTCGGCGCCCGCCGGGTAGAGAGATCCCGCGTCGATCAATCTGGCGGCGGCCCGCTCCACCACGGTCACCTCGGGCTGTGCCGCACCCCTGCTGATGAGGACCGCGGTAGGTGCCAACAGCGTCCCCATGGTGGCGACCCCCAGGAGGGTGTACCTGAGGGCGCGCCGACCGTCACGGCAGAGCACGAAGCCGAGCAGCATCGCCAGTAGGTAGCTGGGCAACGCCCACATGGCCCACACCCGGTGGGTGGGCAGCCCGATGATCAGGGTGAGAGCCGCGAACCCGGCGCAGATCAGGTACAGCACCGAGTCCGTCGGCCGACGGTCGAGGAGGCTCACGCGCTCCCGGAATCCACGTCGCGCGCTTTCAGCGCCCGGATCACTCCGGCCCGCCCCTCCGAGACCAGCCGGCGCAGTGCGGGCGGCTGCTCGGCGTCCGTCAGCCACCTGTCCGCGGCATCGACACCGCGCTGGTCGATCACCCACGAAGGATAGAGTCCCAGCACGGCGGACTGAGCACGCTCCGAGGTACGCCGTCCCCACATCTCGGCTATCTCGGCGAAGTAGCGGTCCAGGTAAGGCGCGAGTAGCTGCTTCTGGCTCGGGTGAGCGAAACCGCTGATGACCGCCTCGTTGACGGCGTTGGGCAGCTCGTCGTCACGCATCGCCCGCTGCCAGGCCCTTTCCTTGGCCTCGGCGGTGGGCAGCAGCGCGCGGGCCCGCTCGGCCTGCCGCCGCCCGGTCGCGGTGGCGTCCCGCTCGAGCTCGGTGTCGATCTCGTCTTCCCCCGCAGCGCCATGTGCGGCCAGCGCGTGCAGCAACCGCCAGCGCAGGTCCGTGTCCACTTCCAGCTGCTCGGGTACGCCCTCGCCGGCCAACCAGCCCGCCATCCCGTCCAGCTCCGGTTTGCTCAACACCGACGCGGTCAGCGCATTGACCAGGGCGAGTTGGTGGTCCGAGCCCGGTTCGACGGTGTTGACCAGACCCATCAGCACGCTGGTGAACTGCGGCCAACCGTGCTCGGCCGCCCAGGACTGCTCCGCATAGGCGGACAGCGCGGTCTGCGCCTGCAAGAGCAGCCGCTGTACGACGCCCACCTCAGTCTCCGCGGGCAGCCCGGCCAGCACCAGCTTGACGAAGTCTCTGGCCTTGAGCTCGGCTTCCCGGGTCATTTCCCAGGCCGCCGACCAGCACAGCGTGCGAGGCAATGACTCGCTGATGTCCCTGATCCGCTCCATCAGGGTCGCCAGCGACTTCTCGTCCAGCCGCATCGTGCAGTAGGTGAAGTCGTCGTCGTTGACCAGCACCAGCTGACCAGCCGGGATCCCGACCAGCTGGGGAACCTCGGTGCGCTCCCCGCTGACGTCGAGTTCCACCCGGTGGGTGCGCACGAGGGTGCCGCTAGCACCGTCTGAGTAGACGCCGACCGCGAGGCGATGGGTGCGCCGTTCACCGTTTCCCGGCCGGGCGCCGTCCTGAAGCACCGCGAACGAGGCGAACACGCCGTCCTCGTCAACGGTGTAGGCCGGGCGCAAGGTGTTCAGGCCGGTGGTCTCCAACCATTGCGCGCTCCAGTCGGACAGATCGCGACCGGAGGCCTCCTCCAGCGCGGCGAGCAGATCCGCCAGCGTGGCATTGCCCCAGGCATGCCGAGAGAAGTAGACCCGCAGACCCGCGAGGAACTCCTCCAACCCGACGTAGGCGACCAGCTGGCGCAGCACGCTTGCGCCCTTGGCGTAGGTGATGCCGTCGAAGTTGACCTCGACGGCCTGGACGTCGGGGATGTCGCAGGCGATCGGGTGGGTGGAGGGCAGCTGGTCCTGCCGGTAGGCCCAGGCCTTCTCCACGGTGGCGAACGTGGTCCAGGCGCCGGTGTATTCGGTGGCTTCGGCTTGGGCGAGTACCGAGGCCCAGGTGGCGAACGACTCGTTGAGCCACAGGTCGTCCCACCATCGCATGGTCACCAGGTCGCCGAACCACATGTGCGCCATCTCGTGCAGCACGGTCTCGCAACGCCGCTCGTAGAGATAGCGGGTCACCCGGCTGCGGAAGACATAATCCTCCAGGAAGGTCACGCAACCGGCGTTCTCCATCGCGCCCGCGTTGAACTCCGGCACGAAGATCTGATCGTATTTCTCGAACGGGTAACGCACTCCGAACGCACGGTGGTAAAAAGCGAAGCCCTGCTTGGTCTCGGTGAACAGGCGGTCGGCGTCCATGTGCTCGGCCAGCGAGGCGCGACAGTAGATGCCCAGGGGGATCGGTGCACCGCCACCTTCACCGGAAGTGGTTTCGGAGTCGGAGTATTCGCCGGCCCACCGGGCGTAGGGGCCGGCGATCAGGGCCACGATGTAGGTGCTGATGCGTGCACTGTCGGCGAAGACATGCCGTACGGCCGCGCCGTCGGTCTCCTCGGTGCGCTCGCACGGCGCGTTGGAGACCACCGCCCACTGCGCCGGTGCCACGATGCGCATGCGGTGTACGGCCTTGAGGTCGGGCTGGTCGAAGCAGGCGTACACCCGTTTCGCATCGGCGGTTTCGAACTGGCTGTAGAGGTAAACGTTGCCGTCGACCGGATCGACGAAGCGATGCAGGCCCTCGCCGGTGTTCATGTATCGGCAGTCGGCCTCGACGACGAGCTCGTTCTCCGCGGCCAGATCCGGCAGCGCTATTCCTTTCGCCTCGTCATAGGCGGCGACGTCCAGCGAGGTGCCGTTGAGTGTCGCGGAGTGCAGCTGCGCGGCGACGAGATCGATCCAGCTGGAGGCTCCCGGGGTGCGGCACGAGAAGGAGACCGAGGTGATGCTGCGGAACGTCTCTGCACCCGGTCTGCCGCCACCATCGGTGAGATCGATGTCGATGGTGTAGGAGTTGACGTCGAGCAGCTCAGCGCGTTCGACGGCCTGCTCCTGGGTCAGGTTCGGGACAGCCACGGATCACCTCGGAAGTCGGATCGGGGGTTTGTCAGCATCCAATCACGGCAGGCGGTCACCGCGCAGGCGGGAAGAAGCGACCCCGAGCCGGCTCAACGCGGCAGTGGTGGCCGTCCGGCCGAACGGCGAGGCCCGTAATGCCCCAGCGGCGTCGAGCTCGCCGGCCCGCACCGCCTGGCACAGCGCAGCCAAGGCGGCCAGCGCGTCGCGCTGGGCGGCGACAAAGGAGGTATCCACCGGTGCCCCGTGACCAGGCACGACGACCTGGGGGCCGAGCCCGAGCAGCGTGCTCACCGCATCGGGCCACTCCATCGGCCAGGCATCGGTGAAGTCCGGGTCGGCGCCCTGCTCGACCAGATCCCCGGCGAAGAGCACTCCCGTATCGGGGCAGAACACCACCACATCGTGGTCGGTGTGCCCCCGCCCGGAATGGGTCAGCAGCACCCGGCGCCCACCCAGATCGATCTCGGTAGGCCCGATGATCAACCGGTCGGGCACGACGGGCAACACGAGGGCCGGCTCGGGCGGCCGGCCCGGCGCCCGGGGCTGGGCACGACTCCAGGTCAGCGCCTCGGCGTGCTGCGCCGCCCCGCCTCGGGCGAGGTCGTCCCGGCAGCGAGGGTGCGCCCACACCGCGGCCGGGAGGAGGGCCGCCGTCCCCAGGCAGTGATCGAAATGCGCGTGCGTGAGCACCACGCACCGCCGCAGGTCGGTGATCTCCTCGATCGCGGTCCGCAGTTCGGCGCCCTGTGCGGGGTTGCTGCGGGTGTCCACCACCAGCGCCCCGTGTTCCCCGATCACCAGGCCCACCGAGAGGTCCAGCTCGGTGTACCGGCGCACCAGGACATCCTCGGCCAGCTCGACCCATTGTCCGGTCATCGGGCCAGCACCCCATCCCGCAATCGTGGCGCCGCCCCACTGGCGTCATGCGCTGCGGCCAGCGTGACGTCGGCGGCGAACCCGTCAGTGGCCAGTTCCCGTCCTGAAGCGCAGGCCGCGAGCACGCCGCGCAGCCCGCGGGATCGGGCCGCGCCGAACTGCGCCGCCGCCAGTTCCGCCTCCGGTGAGAAAGCGCCGGGCAGCACCGTGGCGATCGCGCCCGCCCCGAGGGCGTCCTCCAGGGCAGGTCGCATCGGCTCGTCGGTCAGCTCCCAGCGTTCGCCCGCAGGGACCAGGCCGATCGGCCCTCCTCGGGCCAGCCGCTGCGCCGCGCGCGCGGTCGCGGCCGCATTGCGCAAGCACCCGGCAAGAACCTGGGCGCCGGTGCGCTGGGCGAGCGCGCACAAGGTCGCGCCGTTGGGGGAGGGCAGCGCAAGCCGGGTGCCGGCGGGAAGCGTGCCCAACGTGGACGGTGACAACGAGAATCCCGCCGCGCTTCGGGAGCCGGCCAGTACCGCTCCGACACGCTGGGCGGCGTCGACGGCGCGCTCATCGCCCCAGGGCAGCGCCACCACCTCGGCGCCGCGTTCCACCGCGATGTCCACAGCTGTGCAGAACGAGAGCACGTCCACGATCACCACCACGGCACAGTGCACCCCGAGCAGGGCCATTCCCTCCCGACCCCATTCGAGTCGGACGTCGTAGCCGTCCTGCACGTGCTCGCGCCGAACCCGATCGCTTGTCACCCGAGAGATCCCTACCCGTGTAGGCCGGTTGCCGGCGTGGTATGGCAACCTTGCCTGCCGTGCGCGTCTACCTCGGTTCCGATCACGCCGGCTTCGAGCTGAAGGTTTTTCTGGTTGAGCACCTCGCCAGTCTGGGGCACGACGTGGTCGACGTCGGACCCGCCGCCTTCGACCCGGACGACGACTACCCGCCGTTCTGCATCGAGACCGCCCGCCGGGTGGTGGCCAACTCGGGCAGTCTTGGTGTGGTGATCGGCGGGTCGGGCAATGGTGAGCAGATCTCGGCGAACAAGGTGGCGGGCTGTCGCGCCGCGTTGGCGTGGAGCACCGAGACGGCCCAACTGGCCCGGGAGCACAACGATGCCCAGGTGGTCGGCATCGGCGCCCGGATGCACAGCGCAGCGCAAGCCGCCGACATTGTCGAAGCATTCCTCAACACCCCGTTCTCCGGCGGCGAGCGGCACCTTCGCCGGGTCGCGCAGATCACCGACTACGAGACCGCCGGCGAGCCACCCCCGTTGCCCGAGCGCTGATCGCGGCGTTCTGCGAGGACCACTGTGCCGGAGGGTCACACCGTTCACCGACTGGCGCTGCGGCACCAGCGGTGTTACGCCGGGTCGCCGGTGGCGGTGTCCAGCCCGCAGGGTCGATTCGCCTCGGCCGCCGCCGTGCTGGACGGGCGGGTGTTGGAAGGCGCCGAGGCGCTGGGTAAGCACTTGTTCCACGTCTACGGCCCCGACCTTGTGGTGCACGTGCACCTGGGCCTCTACGGTGCATTCACCGAAGCGGTGTTGCCCCTCCAGCCCCCGCAGGGACAGGTGCGGATGCGCCTGGTCGGCACCACCCACTGGACCGATTTGCGGGGGCCGATGGCGTGCGAGCTGCTCACCGATCCCGAGGTGGATGCCGTGCGGGCCCGCCTGGGGCCGGACCCACTGCGCCGCGACGCCGACCCGGACCGGGCCTGGGCTCGCATCTCCCGGTCCCGGGCACCGCTGGCCACCCTGCTGATGAATCAGTCGGTGCTCGCCGGGATCGGGAACGTGTACCGCGCTGAAGTGCTGTTCCGGCGCCGGTTGGATCCGCTGCGGCCGGGGCGTGACCTACGGGCCGAGGAGTGGGCGGCAATGTGGTCCGACCTCGTCGAGTTGATGGGCGAGGGCGTGCGCCGGGGCCGGATCGATACTGTGGCGCCCGAGCACGACCCCGTGCGCGCCGGGCGCGCACCCCGCCAGGACCGCCATGGTGGCGAGGTCTATGTCTATCGCCGGGCCGGTGCACCCTGCCTGGTTTGCGGCACGGCGGTGGCCACTGCGACTCATGCCGGCCGCAACCTCTACTGGTGTCCGACCTGCCAGCACCCCTCCTCGGCGCACCGGCGTAGCTGACTAAAAACCGCCGAAGTCCCCACCGCCGAAGTCCCCACCCCCGAAATCGCCACCCCCGAAGTCCCCACCGCCATCGCCGCCGAAGTCCCCACCGCTATCGTCACCGCCGAAGTCCCCACCGCTGTCAGCCATGGCGTCCTCCTGCCCGGCGTCGTAGCCTTGCTCCCACGCGCCCGCCGAGGCGATCCCGCCCATTCCGGCGAACAACGAGCTGAACAGCAACACCGAGCCCAGGCCCCAGGCCCCGCCCACCAGGGCCGGCTTCCACCAGGGTTCGCTGTACCAGCCTTGCGGCACCGGTCGCCCCGCCACCCGGCCACCCGGGTAGTAGTGCGGCGTGCGGTCGCTGGGACGCGGAGAGGCGGCGTAGTCGTGACCCTCCACGTCCACCTCACGGTCCTCGGTAACCGCTCCGGCGTCACCCTGTCCCGACATCCGCGGCAACTCCGGACCCGGGTCCATGCCCATCGCGGTACGGGCGGCACGCACGTAGTAGAGCCCTTCCATGGCGGTCTGGGTGACCAGGCGGGACTGTGCGGCGGTCCGCGCGGAGTCCATCTGTGAGCCGGCGGCGGTGTATCGCTCGGCTGCGTCGGCCAATGCCTGCCTGGAGGGCTCATCAGTGCCGACCAAGTTGAAGACCTGCCCGCCGAGTCGCTCCACCCAGCGGCGGGCCTCGGCCCGTGCGTCTTCTAGTTCACGCTGCTGGGTTGCTTGCCGCTGGTGGAGGTAGTACATCGCGCCGCCCCCGATGAGCAGCACCAGGATAAGGACCGCGATCAGCGTGCCCACCACACCCTCCTTCTGCCGGTTGGACCCGACAGTTCCGACATTACCCGCAAGCCAGCCACCGCCTCCTGGGGTGCTGGTCGACACCATGTCACCGAGCCAGGCACTACAGCTCGGTAGGAGAGTGAACGCGTTTGACAGTGCGGTGGGGTGGCAAGAAACCTTCGCCGAGGTGCGTAGGAGCGTGCCGCGACAGGGGAGGCGGAGCGATGTTGATGACACCAATCTTCGATCAGCTGTGTCGGGAGCTCCGGGAAACAACTGAGCCGACTGAGCCAGAAGTGGTCCCGGTTTCCCCGGTTTCCCCAGAGATTTCAGTGGATGCGACCGAGATCGAGCCGGAGGTGGTGGTGGAGCCTGAGCCGGTATCGAGCCCCCGCCCAGAAGAGGAATCGATCGAGTGGCCGGCGGAGTGCGTGACCTGAATGGCGCCAAGGTGACTCCGGTGACTGCTACGAAGTGGAGAGGGGCGCATTGTGATTCCGGCCGCGTCGATCTCGTGACGTAGCCGGGCCCACCCC